>DASYSV010000423.1:0-3380 GCA_036010185.1 Puia sp. | reverse complement strand
GGATAAACGATGGAAACTATGTTGTTGTTGAAATTATATTGGGCGATATTCAGATTCGAGGCAAAGGAATAATTCCCGATGTTTTGATTGCCCGTGACGCCATAGCCGGCCCGGAGTTTCAGGTCGTTGATGAAAGATACATCCTTAAAAAAGGACTCCTTCGAGACCCTCCAGGCCACCGAGGCGGATGGGAAGGTGCCATACTTGTTGTCGGGACCAAAACGGGAAGATCCGTCCCGCCTCAGCGTTGCCGTCACCAGGTATTTGTCCTTGTACGAATAATTGACCCGCCCCATAAAAGAAAGCACAGCCCATTCCGACCCGTCGCCGCCGACATTGGCTGCGCCCGTTCCGCTATTCAGCTGTTGCGTGACACTGCTGGGAAAATTAACGATATTACCGCTGATGTAGCTGTAGCGGTTATTCTGCGCGCTGGTTCCCGCAAGGATTGTCAGGTGATGATCCGATCCGAACAGATGATCATAGGTCAGATAATTGTCCCACAAATACGTCAGGTTCGTATTGCTTTGCTGCGACAGATACGACTGCGTTTGCGGATTGGGCTCGAAATTGTAGGCAGGAGCCCAGCTGCGGTTATTGTAAAATTGCGCTTGCAGTCCGCCCGTCGTTTTAAAAGTCAAACCCGGCAATAGCGTCACCTCGGCATAGAGATTCCCCAGGACGTCATAGCTCTTCGTATCATTCTGATTAATGTGCGCCGTGCCGATCTGGTTGGTAATATCTCCATACCATAACGGGTTTCCCAAAACATTGGAATACGTTCCGTCCTTGTTATAAATAGGTTGGATCGGATTGGACGCCAGGGTGTTCCTGATGTCATACGACGTGGCTCCGTTTGCGCCCATCCCGGGCTTATCGTCCGCGGTCAGGGTCAGGTTGTTCCCGAATTTCAACCAGGGCAGTACCCTGGCCTCGTTATTGAACTGTATCGTATAGCGTTTGTAGGCGGTGGTCTGTACGATGCCCTGCTGGTCGAGCATGGAAGCAGACACATAGTAGTTGTCCTTTGCCGATCCGCCCGAATAAGACAGCGTATATTTTTGCATCGGGGCAGTATGGAAAAGGGCGCCGATCCAGTCCGTTCCCTCGCCCAGGGTGTCCGGGTTCCCGAATGCCGGATTAACGGCCTGACCTCCATTGCTCAGCATCTCATTATTTAAGGCGGCGAACTGCCGGGCATCGAGCATCTTGACAACCTTCGCCGGCTGCTGCCAGCCGGACATCAAATTCAACGCCAGCCGCCCCTGCCCGGAATGACCGCGTTTCGTAGTGATCAGGATCACCCCATTGGCACCCCTCGATCCGTAGATCGCCGACGCGGATGCATCCTTCAGCACATCAAAACTGGCAATGTCGTCCGGATTGATATTGTTCAATGGCGCATCGGTAGGAACTCCATCCACGACGATCAGCGGATCGGCATCATTGATCGTCCCCTTGCCCCTGACACGGAAAGTCACGTTGTTCCCGGGAGGGCCCGAAGCAGTCACCTGGACACCCGCAGCCTTGCCTTCTACGGCCTGTCCGGCATCGGAAACCGGGAGAGAAGCAAAATCCTTTGTGCTGACCGAAGCCACCGAACCGGTAATATCCTTTTTCCGCTGGGTTCCATATCCAACGACCACGACATCCTGTAAGGCGTCCGCCGACCGGCTGATCCTGATGATTACGGCGTTTGCCCCGCCAGGCACATATTCCAACGTCCCGAACCCGGTCGAGCTTACCACAAGCGTCGAACCCGGCCGGGCCCGGATGGAAAAATCACCATTGGAATCAGCCGTAACACCGCCATTACTGTTCTTTACCCGGATCGATGCGCCCGAAACGGGCATATTATTGTCTTTGTCCAGCACTTTGCCGGACACGACCCTATCCTGGCCAAAACCGGCGATACAGAAAAAAGAAAGAGCGGTAAAAAAAATCAGTTTTCTAAAGCAGTGTCTATTAACTGGCATAACAATCGGGTTGAAACGTTAGTTTTCGTTTTACGGCTGTAAAAGAATCACAATTTCAGCAATGGGTGCAATCGGTGAGCATCAATATTTGATCAAACGTTCTCATTTTGATCATCCGACCACGATGACCCATTTAATCTCTTTGAAAAGTTATAAATTGCCCGGGTTAATAAACACAGACGCGAAGAGTGAAACGATTACTTATACTGGCTATGGTTGCGATGCTTGCAACTACTCCCGGGCAGGCCCAATCCTATTATTTCAAAAGCTATCAGGTCAATAACGGGCTTTCCAGCAACGCCATCACCTGCAGTATCCAGGACCACAATGGGTTCATGTGGTTCGGGAGCCGCAACGGGCTCAATCGTTTTGACGGGAACGCTTTCAGGATCTTCAGAAACCGGATCGGCGATACCACCAGCATCGGCAGCAACTCCATCCTGAGCTTATGCGAGACAAAAAGCGGCTTATTATGGGTAGGCACGACAAAAGGTGTTTACCTGTACGACCCTTCCAAAGAAACCTTCCATTCCTTTACACAAGTGCCGCAAGGAGAGGTGAGGTACATAAATGAAGACCGGCAGGGAAATATTTGGATCATCTCCAATTTCAATCTTTACCGCTACGACCCCGCCCGCCAGACCGCCCGGCATTTCACAGCATCAAACGATGAGACAGTCTGTATCTCTATCTCCAAAACCGGCCGGGTCTGGGCAGCCACCGGAAACGGCATCATCAAAGAATACGATGCGCAAAAAGGGGATTTCATATCCTACAACCTGGTTCCGCTGGCCAAAGAAGAAAAGCTTTCCCGGATCCAGACGCTCTTTTCGATTAATGACTCGCTGATCCTGTTCGGCACCCTGAACCACGCCTATCTCCTGAGCATCCCAACTCTATCCCTCCGGAACATCTATAAAGGGCAACCGGCCCTGAATGATGTACAGATCCATACGATCATGCAACAGTCCGACACAGAACTGTGGCTGGGCACCGAAAGAGGCCTGTACGTCTATGACCTGTCGACCGAAAAGACAATCCTCATCCAAAAGAAATATCAGGACCCCTATTCCATCACCGACAATGTCATCTTCTCCTTTTGCAAGGACCGTGAGGGCAACACCTGGATCGGAACTTTCTTCGGCGGTATCGATTACTTCTCGAAAGAGTACAATCAATTCAGGAAGTATTTTCCCATACCCGATGCCAATACCCTTAGCGGCAACCTCGTCCATGAAATATGCCGTGACAGATACGGCGATCTTTTTGTCGGTACGGAAGACGCCGGCCTGAATAAATTGAACTTGAAAACCGGAAAATGGCAGCATTTCCTCCCCGGTAAATCCAAAGAAGACATCTCCTATACCAATATTCATGGGCTGGTCGCCGACGACGACCGGTTGT
>DASYSV010000422.1:0-8048 GCA_036010185.1 Puia sp. | reverse complement strand
CGCTGTTTCATACCGGAGGAATAGAAACGGATCTGTTTATGCGCTGCGGTTTCCAGGCCGACGGTGCGAATGATGTCGGGGGTGGTGAGGTTGGGTAAAAAAGGTTTGAAGATCTTATGAAAATCAAGGAATTCAGTAACGGTCATTTCCTCTATGGGTGAGAGATAGGGTGCGGCGAGGGAAAGATAGCGGTAGGCCTGGTCGGGGGGAACGGCGGTGGAGGCGGGGATTGCGGGTTTTGCGGTGGTGGCAGAGGCTTGGGAGGCTGGCTTTGCAGAGGCGGGTTTTGCGGTGGCGGCAGGGGCCGCATAGTCAATGGTTCCTTCGCTGATGGCTATGGCGCCGGCAATGGATTGTAATAAGGTTGACTTACCCGAGCCATTAGGGCCGGTGATAGCGTATTTACATCCGGTGTTGAATTCGTAGTGAAGATGACGAAAGATCCAGTCGCGGTTGAACCGTTTACCGGCATCAATCAGCGTAATCTTCATCGAAACTGCTTTTGCTGAATCGTTTGATGATCCCCCGGCCGCTTTCACGGATAAACCCAACGATCTCATCCCGTTCGTCGCTGGCAGGGAACTCTTCTTCGAGGAACTCCAGCGCCTGGCTGGTATTCATACCCTTGTTGTAGATGACACGGTAGATATCCAGGATATGATTGATCTTGTCGATGGTGAAACCGCGGCGTTTGAGACCCACGGAATTGACTCCGGCATAGCTGAGCGGCATGCGGGCAGCCTTGATATAAGGGGGGATGTCTTTCCCAACGAGCGAGCCGCCGCCGAGGAAGACATGCGAACCGACTCTTACAAACTGGTGAATAGCACACATGCCGCCGAGGATAACCCAGTCGCCAAGGGTCACATGTCCTGCCACCTGGGAGTTATTGCTGAGGATACAGTTGTCGCCGATGATACAGTCATGCGCGATATGGCTGTATGCAAGGATCATACAATTCCGGCCTACTTTGGTCCTCCAGCGGTCGCGCGTGCCGCGATGCACGGTCACGAATTCGCGGATGGTGGTATTGTCGCCGATCTCTACGGTGGTCTCTTCGCCTTCGAATTTGAGATCCTGGGGGTCAGCAGATACAACCGCGCCGGGGAAGATCCTGCAATTCTTTCCGATCCTGGCACCTTCCATGATCGTCACGTTACTGCCTATCCACGTTCCGGCCCCGATCTCTACGTTCCTATGGATCATCGTAAAGGGATCCACTCTCACGTCAGGAGCCAGACGGGCATCCGGATGGACCGAGGTAAGCGAATGGATCGTTCGGTGGTTAGTTGATTGATTTTCAGTTTGTTGGATCATTACTATCTCTTCATTGCGGTTTGCTCTCTTCATAGAAAAAATGCTGGCTCAAACCCAGCATTGCGCAAAAATAAACTTATTTGACGCAATTCCCCGAAATAAACTTCCGTTCACGACCGCTTAACCAGTTGAGCCATCAGATCCGCTTCCGTGGCGATCTTATTACCGACATAAACTGTGCCGCGCATTTCGCAGATGCCCCGGCGTATGGGATTGAGAAGCTCCATTTTCAGGATCATCGTGTCACCGGGCACGACCTTATGTTTGAATTTGCAATTATCGATCTTGATAAAATAGGTATCGTACTCACCCTGGGGCATAGCGTTTATACATAGGATACCGCCCGTCTGGGCCAGCGCCTCTATCTGAAGCACGCCGGGCATCACGGGGTTACCGGGAAAATGACCGACGAAGAAGGGTTCATTGTAGGTGACGTTCTTGATCCCGACGATATGCCTGTCCGTTAGCTCGATGATCTTGTCGACGAGGAGAAAGGGGAACCGGTGCGGCAGGGTCTTTTCTATCTGTTGCAAGGTAAAGACCGGCGCCTGGTTGGGGTCATAGATGGGTGTATTCTTTAGATGTTTGTTTTTTTTTATGTATTGCTTGATCTTTTTGGCGAATTCGACGTTGGTCGAATGGCCCGGGCGGTTGGCGATGATATGTCCCTTGATGGGATAGCCGATGAGCGCGAGATCGCCGATGACGTCCAGCAGCTTGTGACGCGCGGGTTCATTGGGAAAACGCAGCTCGAGATTATTCAGGTAACCTTCGCTTTTGATCTCGATCTTGTCCCGTTTGAACGCTTTGGCGAGACGGCCCATTTCGTCTTTCGTCACGGGTTTGTCGACGACGACGATGGCGTTGTTGATGTCCCCGCCCTTGATCAGGTTGTGCTCGAGCAGCATCTCCAGCTCGTGCAGGAAACAGAAGGTACGGCAGGGGGATATTTCCTGTTTGAATTCGCGCATCGTCTTCAGACCGGCATGCTGCGTTCCAAGGACCGGGCTGTTGAAATCTATCAGGGTTGTCACCTTATACTCGATCGAAGGCATGACCACCATCTCCACCCTTTTCTTTTCGTCATAGTAGGCGATATTGGAATCGATGCTGTACCAGGCCTTGGTCGCCTCCTGTTCCGTAACACCCGCTTCTTCTATGATCTCGACAAAAGGCTGCGAGCTGCCGTCGATGATGGGCACTTCCGGACCGTTGATCTCGATCAGACAATTATCCACGCCCATCCCCACGAGACCTGCCAGGATATGCTCGACCGTACTGACCTTTGCCCCGTTGTCCTCGAGAGTCGTGCCACGGGAAGTATCGGTCACCAGGTCGCAGTCTGCCTTTATCACGGGCTGACCCGGCAGGTCTATACGCTGGAACTGGAAGCCGAAACCCGGGTTGGCCGGCTTCAGGGTCATATCGACCTTGATCCCGGTGTGCAGGCCCGTACCCGAAATACTTGTAACAGAGGCTAATGTGTGTTGTTTGTCAGGATTGAAATTTGCGTCCATGCGTTTTTTTAAAAGATATCAATTGAGGGCGCCCGTCTTTGGCCGACAAAGATAGGGGAAAATAGCGGTTGGTTTTACCCGGGGACGGGCCGTCAAACGGCGTTGGCGGTCGGCCCGCGAGAGGGACGGATGAGAACCCGATCGCCAATTACGGCTAGTTTCTTAAATTTATTGTCTGAAGTGAGGCGCACAGGCTCAAAAATACGGCGGTTTAACAAAATATTAGCCTCAAGCGTTGATTATCAGGCAATGATTTAATTTTATTTGTAACTAAAATCATAACTATGGAAGGAAAGAAACCCAAAATATTGTTGTGCGAAGACGATCCGAATCTGGGCATGGTACTGAAAAATTACCTTGAGCTAAGCGATTTCGACGTGACACTGGAAAGAGACGGCCGGCTGGGGCTGGCGGCGTTCCAACGCGAGAAGTTCGATCTCTGTCTGCTCGACATCATGATGCCGCATATGGACGGCTTTACGCTTGCCGAAGAGATACGTGACGTGGATCCGGATATTCCGCTTTTCTTCCTTAGTGCAAAGACGATGAAGGAAGATATCATACAAGGATATAAATTGGGCGCCGACGATTATATCACCAAGCCGTTCGATAGCGAGGTGCTGCTGATGAAGATCAAGGCGATATTGAAACGCAATGACGATCTGAACAAGGAATCGGACAACAAGGTATTCGATCTTGGAACTTATCATTTCAATCCCAAGCTGCGTGAGCTGGCTCATAAGGGGCAGGCGCAGACCTTATCTCCGAAGGAGAACGAGCTGCTCAAGATGCTGGCCGAGCATATGAACGATCTGCTGCCACGGGAGCAGGCACTGAAAAAGATCTGGGGGTCGGATACATATTTCAACGGTCGAAGCATGGATGTGTATATCGCGAAGCTGAGGAAGTATCTGAAAGATGATAGTCAGATCGAGATTGTGAATATACATGGGAATGGGTTCCGGCTCGTTGTGCCGGTGAACGCTTAGATTGGCGGCGCGGCGGTGACGTTCAGAACAGCAGCTGCTCCCCTTCCCTGCCGGGCTTTTTCTTACCCAGGTGTTCGTAGGCCTTGTGCGTGACCTCGCGTCCGCGGGGCGTACGCATGATGAATCCTTCCTGGATAAGGAAAGGCTCATATACCTCTTCCAGCGTGCCGGTCTCTTCCCCGACGGCGGTAGCAATGGTGGTGATCCCCACGGGACCGCCCTTAAATTTTTCAATGATGGTAGACAGGATGCGGTTATCCATTTCGTCCAGGCCATGCTCATCTACATGCAACGCCCGGAGGGCGTGCTGGGTAATGGCACGATCGACGATTCCGCCGGCGAGGACCTGTGCGAAATCCCGGACACGACGCAGCAGCCCGTTGGCAATCCGGGGAGTACCCCGGCTGCGACGGGCGATCTCCGCGGCCGCATCGGAGGTGACCTTCGTGTGCAGGATAGATGCCGACCGGAGGATGATGTGTTGAAGAGTCGTAGCCGTATAATATTCCAGTCTGGATTTGATCCCGAAACGGGATAACAGCGGGGCCGTAAGCAGACCGCTGCGGGTAGTGGCGCCCACCAGCGTGAAGGGCTGGAGCGAGAGCTGAATACTGCGCGCATTGGGACCGCTGTCGATGAGGATATCTATCCGATAATCTTCCATGGCGGAATACAGATATTCTTCGACGACAGTGCTCAGACGGTGGATCTCATCGATGAACAACACGTCGTTGGCTCCGAGATTGGTTAGGAGACCGGCCAGATCACCGGGTTTCTCGATGACGGGTCCGGAAGTCTCACGAATGTTAACGCCCATTTCATTGGCGACGATACGCGACAGGGTAGTTTTGCCCAGACCGGGAGGGCCATGGAAAAGGATATGATCCAGGGCTTCACCGCGCATTTTCGCCGCCTTGATAAAGACGCGAAGATTTTCGATCAGCTGCGGCTGACCGGCGAACTCTTCGATGACGGAAGGCCGGATATTGTTCTCGAACTCTTTGTCGGAAGGGCTTAAAGCGTTCTTATCCGTGTTGAGGTTGAGATTGGGCATGGGACAAAGATACCCGGAATTAGAGTAAATTACATCTTCAAAACTTTACTTATGACAATCGGTATCATGGGGTCCGCGGAAGTCGGTCGGGCTCTGGGACATGGTTTTCTGGCGGAAGGCCATCCCGTCATGATGGGCTCGCGAAATCCCAAAAAAGAAGAGCTCGTAAAATGGCAGAGAGATCATGCGGCAGCGAAGACCGGAGATTTCCGGGATACGGCCCGGTTCGGAGAGATCCTGGTCCTTTGCGTTCCCGGCACCGCTGTGGAAGAAGTCATCCGGCTTGCGGAACCGGAAAATTTCCGGGGCAAGATCGTGATCGATGTCACGAACCCCATTTCCCCGGGCGCACCCATCAACGGCGTGTTGCCCTTCCTGACCGGGCCAAACGAGTCGCTGATGGAGCGGACACAACGCCTGCTTCCCGATGCCAAGCTGGTCAAGGCCTTCAACAGCGTCGGCAGCGATCTCATGTATAAACCGAAATTCCCCGGCGGCACACCGACCATGTTCATCTGCGGCAATGATGAAGCGGCCAGAGCCACGGTAACGGATATCCTCACTGCGTTTGGCTGGGAGACCGAAGACATGGGAAAGGCCGAAGCGGCGAGGCCGATCGAAGCGCTGTGTATGCTCTGGTGTATACCCGGCTTCCTTCACAATCAATGGACGCATGCGTTCAAACTCCTGAAACCATGAGTGCGATCAGTGCCGCCAATGTCTGAAACTATAACATGAACTTTAGCGCCTATATCGAAAAATCCCTGACATATTCAGCTTATGAACGGCTGATCGCCGATCTGCTGGGTCAGGGCCGTACTACGGGACCGGATCAATCCGAAGCCTTCATCCATTATACACTGCTGAATCAGCAACGCATGCACCGGCTGGACAAAACGACGCCGTTGCTGCCCTCCGTAGAAACGGCGATCAAATCGATCACCGTCGGACAGACCTGGCTGGTGCTGACGGAGGCCTGGTGCGGGGATGCCGCCCAGAGTATTCCCGTGATGAATGCGATGGCGATCCTGAATCCCGTGATCTCGCTACGGCTGGTGTTACGCGATGATAACCCCGACCTGATGGATCGGCATCTGACCAATGGGGTAGCCAGGAGCATACCGAAGCTCATCGGTCTCGATACGGCGACGATGGAGGAGCTGTTCACGTGGGGGCCGCGGCCCGCGGCGCTTCAGGAGCGGTTTTATAAAATGAAGGCGGATGGCGTCGAATATCATCAGGCCAAGGAGGAGCTGCAACGGTGGTATAATAAAGACCGGACCATATCCATCCAGGAGGAACTGGCCGCGCTGGCATCCGGCTCGTCTTCGAGGGCGAAGGTCGGGATGATCGCATAGGCTCTAAGGCCGGGGGGCCGTGAAGCGTTCAGGCCTGGCATTGCCACAATACGTCGGCGAACCAATTTTTCTGGTCGAAAAAAGTATGCACCGGCGAAAATCCGGAATGGGCAGCCATCAGCCCGATCTCTTCGAGCGTATATTTTTGTGATATCTCCATGAAGATGGGTTCATTCTCCGCGAAGACGATGCGTTTGTCGGCAATGTGCACCTCCTGTGCGATGCGGCTGATCAGGTAGCTTTTGCAGGCTCCCGTGCCGGGATCATAAACGGGATAGTGTTCGAATTGCTCGGTGTCGAAATCGCCTCCCAGCTCGCGATTGATGCGCCGCAGCAGATTGAGGTTGAAGGCGCGCGTAATTCCCTGGCGGTCGTTATAGGCGTCGAGGACGGTGCGCGGGTGTTTTTTCAGATCGAACCCGATGAGCAGCAGATCGCCGGGCTGCATATGGTCATGCAGCTGGCGGCAGAATTGGGTCGCCTGCTGGATCGTCATATTACCGATGTTGGCGCCCATGAACAACACGATCTTACGGTTATTGGAGAACGTGCTGAGCTGGTGCATTTTTTCCAGGTATTCTCCGTTGAGACCCTGTATGCGAAGACCCTGCAGCGTAACGGGCAGCCGATCTTCCAGCCAGCCGATGACATTGGAAGAGATATCGATAGGATAATATGTAAAATCGGCGTGTTCCTTTTGAAGCTCGCGCAACAGGAACCACGATTTGGAGGCATCGCCGGGACCCAATTCGACCAGGTCGAAGGAAGGGGTTTCATCCAGGAAAAAATGCGCCATTTTAGCAGACTGATGTTGCAGGATATCCAGTTCACAACGGGTGGGGTAGTACTCCGGGCAGGCCATGATCTGCTGGAAGAGTTTGTCCCCGGCCTCGTCGTAGAAATATTTCGACGGAAGATATTTATGCTCGGCGCGCAGACCGTCGGTGACGTCTTTGAAAAAATTGGCGGACCGTCTGGCGGTCGGTATGGCAGTGTTGAATGAGAACATAAGACCTTCGTTTTATGGATTGCGGTGTTTGATTACTTTGCAAGACGTATGCCAGTGAACTGCCACCTCAGCTGGGGTTGGAAAAAGTTCCGATAGCTTTTGCGGCTATGT
Organism: Puia sp.; assembly: GCA_036010185.1. Classification (GTDB taxonomy): domain Bacteria; phylum Bacteroidota; class Bacteroidia; order Chitinophagales; family Chitinophagaceae; genus Puia. The sequence goes on along the minus strand of DASYSV010000422.1, from coordinate 693 downwards.
CCGGGGGGAGTCGCCACCGACGCGCCTCTCAGCACCATCTGGTTCACCATGAACTTTCCGTTATATTCCCCGATGGCTCCAGCCGCCTTTTTAAAACCGGGATAGGGCAGATAAGCGCTTTCGGTCCACTCCCATCGCTGGCCCCATTCGAACCGACCGGATGCAACCTCCCATTCCTGTTCCGTGGGCAGACGCGCGCCTTTCCAGGCGGCAAAGGCCACGGCCTCATAATAGCTGACATGGCACACCGGCTGGCGCCTGTCCACCGGCTGAAGACCGGACAGGGTATACTGATGCCACTGACCGTTGATGGGATGCCAGTACAACGGGGCCACAACGGCATTATTCTTCACCCAATCCCAGCCCTCCGCATGCCACCAGGCGAAATTCCTGTAGCCGCCGTCCTCCATGAACGCGAGCCATTCTTCATTGGTAACGGGCGAGTCCGAAATACGATATCCGTCGAGGTAGACCTTGTGCCGCGACAGCTCGTTGTCGAAACAGAAACCGTCGCTTTCATGCCTGACGCCGGAGCGATCGGCGGGCTGGGAATTGCCTTCATACCCGATGTCGTATAGTCCCGCCGCGACGGACAAAAAAGCCGTCTTCTGAGCGAAGGATGTCGTTGCCGTCGGGTCCTGCGCCGAATATGCAGGGAATAGCGGGTTGTGGCCCAATATATATTTGATATCC
>DASYSV010000411.1:0-5715 GCA_036010185.1 Puia sp. | reverse complement strand
TGCTTAATAAGGAGCTGCCGTCTTATGTCTCGCTGAACGCAGACGATATGAATGAAAAAAAGCGCACCCTGGTGATCCTGAACAAAGATGACAAGGGCGGTTGGAACGGCCGTCTGACAACCACGCCGGGCTTCAATGAGGCATGCGCCATTCGGGAGAAGATCAAAGGATCCGGCGAGAAGGAATATGCCAGCAAGATCGAGACGGCCTATACGGCCGGAGGCGAATCCGTCGAAAATTTCGAGATCGATTCGTTAAAACGCCCCGATGATCCCCTGCAAGTGGTTTACGACCTGCGGATCGTCCCCGATCCCGGATCGGACATCTTTTATTTCAACCCGATGATGGGTGAGGGATATAAAGAAAATCCCTTCAAAGCGGCAGAGCGGAAATACCCCGTTGAAATGCCCTACGCAATGGATGAGACCTATTCACTTACCATGGACGTGCCCGACGGATATGTGGTCGATGAACTGCCCAAATCGGCCAAAGTGTTATTCAATGATACCGAAGGTTTTTTCGAATACCTGATCGCGAAGAACGACGCCGGCATCCAGCTAAGGTCGCGTATCAAGCTGAACAAGGCCAATTTCAAACCGGAGGATTATGCCACGCTGCGGGACTTCTTTGGGTATGTCGTGAAGAAGCAAAGCGAGCAGATCGTGTTTAAAAAGAAGAAATAGTTCATTACTAACCCTTATAAACCTAACTACCATGAACCCTGCACAAAGAAGATTATTTTTAGCCGGCGCATGTTGTCTGCTGTTGCCGGCGCTGCATGCACAGGACAAGATGCCTGTCAGATTCGGGAAAGTGACTCCCGATGACTTCAAAGTTTCCGCGCCTGCGACCGACTCGGCGGGCGCCGTCGTCGTTGCCGACTTCGGGACGAGCGAGTTCCAGGGCAATAACAGAGGCGGTTTCGATATCTTGTTCAGACATTCGCGGAGGATCAGGATACTGAAGCGGAACGCGTTCGACGCTGCAACGGTCACCATACCCTTATATGTCGAGGGCAGCGACATGGAGAAAATCGAAAACATGAAGGCGGTGACATATAACCTGGAAGACGGTAAGGTCGTCGAGACGAAACTGGACGACAAATCTGTCTTTACCGACAAGCTTGACAAGCACCATATTCAAAAGAAGTTCACTTTCCCGGCATTGAAGGAAGGTTCGATCCTGGAGTATACCTATACCCAGGCGTCGCCGTTCATCACTGAACTTCAGCCCTGGGCGTTCCAGAGCGAATATCCCTGTCTGTGGAGCGAATACCAGGTGGACATGCCCGCATTTTTTCGGTATGTCACGCTAAGCTATGGCTTTGTGCCGTTCACGATCAACACCACCGATGAACGGACGGAGAAGTTCAACCTCGTCTCTCCCGGAGGAGCTGACAGGGACCAGCGAACGACCATCGAAGACCAGGTGGTCACGCATCGCTGGGTGATGAAAGGTGTTCCGGCACTGAAGGCGGAGCCCTTTACGACTTCGCTGTACAACTACCTGGCACGGATAGAGTTCCAACTCGCGGCCGTTCAATTCACCCAGTTCAATTATTATAAGAACTATATGAACGATTGGTCTAAGCTAAGCGAGGAACTATTGGCGGCGGAGGATTTCGGGGCAGACCTCGACAATAGCAACGGATGGCTGGAAGAGGATTGTAAAACGGTGACCCAGGGTGCGAATACTTCGCTCGAGAAAGCGGAACGTATCTTTGCATTCGTGCGGGACAAATTCAACTGCACCTCCGGCAGCGGTCTGAATTTGTCGGGTCCCATCAAGACGGTATTCAGGAACAGGAATGGCAACGTGGCCGACGTGAACCTGCTGTTGACCGCCATGTTGCGTCATGAGAAGATCAAAGCCGATCCGGTGATCCTGAGCACGAGGTCGCATGGTTTTACCAATGAAGTCTATCCCCTGCTGGACCGGTTCAATTATGTGATCACGCGGGTCAGGATCGACTCCTCCGAATATTACCTCGACGCTAGCGAACCCTGGCTGGGTTTTGGCCGGTTGCCCGAAAGGTGCTATAATGGCTATGCGCGGGTGCTCAACAAGGAACAGCCGTCGTTTGTGTCGCTGGATGCAGACGGCATGGATGAAAAGAAGATGACGCTGGTGATCCTCAACAAGGACGAGAAGGGGGGTCTCAGCGGGCGTCTGCAGACTACGCCGGGATTCAACGAGGCCTGCTCCATCCGGGAGAATATCAAAGAATCCGGTGAAAAGGAATTTACGAAGAAGATAGAGACGTCCTATACGGGAGATGAATCGGCCAGCAATTTCGAGATCGATTCGTTGAAACGCCCGGACGATCCCCTCCAGGTGGCCTATGATCTGCGGATCACCCCCGATCCCGGATCGGACATCTTCTATTTCAACCCCATGATGGGCGAGGCTTATAAAGAGAATCCCTTCAAGGCGGCCGAGCGGAAATACCCGGTGGAGATGCCCTTTGCCATGGACGAGACCTATACCATGAACATGGAAGTACCCGATGGGTATGTGGTCGATGAGCTGCCCAAATCGGCGAAAGTATTGTTCAACGACGATGAAGGTTTTTTCGAATACCTGATCGTGAAAGGCACCGACGGCATCCAGTTCCGGTCGCGTATCAAGCTGAACAAGGCGAACTTCAAGCCGGAGGACTATGAAACCCTGAGGGAATTTTTCGGGTATATCGTCAAGAAACAAAGTGAGCAGATCGTATTTAAAAAGAAAAAAGCATGAGAAGTATCCTTTATTGGTTGTTGCTGCTGGCGCCCGGGCTGGCGTCCGCGCAGAACTACAGTACGGCGCTGATCCCGGATTCGCTGAGGAAGGGAGCCAGGGCCGTGGTCCGGGAGGACGAGCTGATCCTTGAGATCAAATCGCCGGCGAAGGCGGTCGAGCGGGAACATGAGGTATATACCGTCCTGAACCCGAATGGCGACAATCTCGGAGGGATCATGGTAGGTTATGACAAATTCGAGTCCATCCGCGATATATCCGGCGTATTATACGATAGTCTCGGGAAAGTGGTCCGCAAGGCTAAACGAAAGGATATGCAGGACAAGGGCTATGTCGACGAATCATCTCTCGCTTCCGATGACCGGTATCTCGAACATAATTTCTATTGCCAGGTGTACCCCTATACCGTCGACTATCAGAAAGAAATTGAGCATGACGGGATATTTGGGTTCGATGACTGGCTTCCGCTGGCGACCTCCGGGGTTTCCACCCAGCATACGAAGTATGTCATCATCGCGCCGAAGGATTATGCCGTGCGCTATCTCTCGCTGAATGGCGCGCCGCCGCCTGTCATCACCGAAGACAAGGATAAGAAGATCTATACCTGGGAGGCCGCCAATCTGCCTGCGCGGCTCCGGGAATCGCATGGGCCGCGGTGGCGCGAAATAATGCCCGATGTGCTGATCGGTCCTTCCGACTTCGAAGTGGACGGTTATAAGGGCAATATGACGACATGGCTGGAATATGGCAAATTCGTCGGACAGCTATGGGCAGGCAGGGATGTATTGCCGGACAATATACGGCAGCAGGTGCATGCTATGGTGGACACGATAAAAGACACGCGGAAAAAAGTATATACGCTTTATCACTATCTGCAGCAGAACACGCATTACATCAATGTCTCGCTGGGCATCGGCGGCTGGCAGACCTTTCCGGCGCAATACGTGGCCACGAAGAAATACGGGGACTGCAAGGCGCTGTCCAATTATATGGTCGCGCTATTGAAAGAAGCAGGTATCCCTGCCCGGTATGTGATCATCAGGGCCACGGAGAACGCTCCGCCCATGGTGGAGGCGTTTCCCAGTCTCAACCAGTTCAACCACGTGATCGCCTGCGTGCCGCTGGCAAAGGACACGATCTGGCTGGAATGTACGAGCCAGACGGTATCTCCAGGCTATATGGGCACCTTCACCGGTGGGAGGAAGGCGCTGCTGATCGACGCGGACGGGGGCCATGTGGTTCATACACCGACCTATTCTGCTAAGGACAATACTCAATACCGGAGCGTAAAAGCGCAGATCGGCGCCGACGGCAATCTCGACGCCGACGTCAGCACGGTATACCGCTGTGTTCCGTCCGATCTTCCCCATGAGATGATGGATGAGCTGACGGGGGAGCAACGCGAAAAATACCTGAATGAACTTTTTTATCTGCCCACCTATAAGGTGGAAAAAAGCCAATATGAAGAGGTGCAGGGACCGCTGCCGACCGTGAAGGAAGACCTGCATGTCGTCGCGCCCAATTATGCCGGCGTATCGGGCAGACGGCTGTTCATTGCCCCGAATGTCTTCGACAGGAGCAGGACCAGGCTTCCTGCGGACAGCGTTCGCAAATACGATTATATCACCGATGAGGCCTATACGGATATCGACAGCGCGGTCATCGATGTACCGTCCGGTTATCAGCCCGAGGCTATGCCGAAGGATGTGGCGATCGAGGGGAAGTTCGGTCATTACCGGTCGAGCGTTCGTTTCGATGGGGACAGGCTGGTCTATTATCGTTATTTGCAGCAGAGCGCGGAACATTTTCCCCCTACCGATTATGCCGCGCTGGTCAAATTCTATGAGCAGCTGTACCAGTCGGACAACCAGCGGGTGGTATTGGTGAAAAAAGAGTAATCCGCGGGTATGCGCCGGGGGATCGTTGAGGGGCTGTATGGGGATGCCCCGGCAGATCAGTTACAGGCGCCCCCGATGGCCTCGCCGATAAGGTTCATGAGATTCTGATAGAGGGGTTTCTTTTCTTCCTGGGGTTTTTCCACGATGATGATCGCGCTGTAGTTGCGACAGGTGTCCATGAACGCCGCGGCTCCGAGCAGGCTGTGACTGACGAAGGCGGTGGGAGCACCCGAGGAACCCGTATTGGTAATAAAGCAGCCCAGACCCATATGCGCGCCCTGCAGACCCGCCGGCATGAATTTGACCGGAAGGCTGGGGAATTGCGCCGTCTCGATCTCCGCCACCGCCTTTTCGCTGAGGATGCGTTTCCCCTCGAATACCCCTTTATTGAGCAGCATGGTCATAAAATTGATATAATCATTCGCAGTGGACCGGGCGCCGTTGGAAGGATTGGTAGCTCCGCCTTCCTCGTTGGTGAAGCTGGTCCCGCGCATCTTCAGCGGGTTGGTGATCCGCTCGCGCATCAGCCTGTCGAATGCTTTTTTCGAAACGATCTCGAGTATGCGTCCGGCGATATTCGGTCCGAGATTGCTATAGAAGATCTCGGTGCCGGGGTTGGTCGCGATGGCATGTTTGTTGGCATAGGTGTTGACCATGTCTTCCAGGGTTTCGAAATGATTTCGTTCCATGGGTTTCTCCACCGCCTCGTCCGTCTTGATGCCTGTGGTATTGGTCAGACAATTGCGGATGGTGATATAGCCCTTCATATACTTTCCGAAGAGGGGGATGTATCGGGTGACCTTATCGTCCAGCGAGAGCTTGCCTTCGTCGACGAAGGTCATGACCAGGGCGGCCGTCATCCAGTCGCCGGAGCCGGCGATCGGGGCTTGCATCTTCGCGGTGAAATCGGTACCTCCTTGTTTTTGGTAAACGATCTTGCCGTCTTTGGACACGAGGACGACGAAGTTGGCCAGGGTCTTTTGGTTTTGCTTAAGCAATTGATCGACAGCGGCAAAATTGGATTGGGCCGCAACTGTAAGACAGAATAGCAGAGGGATCATGAACAAACTGAATCGTC
>DASYSV010000401.1:0-5678 GCA_036010185.1 Puia sp. | reverse complement strand
GTCTCGAGGGGAAGGACCTGGCGGAGATGTATGACATGCGCAATAGCGGCGCCATTGCCTTCAGCGACGGTACCACTCCCGTACAGTCGGCGGGTCTCCTGCTGAAAGGGCTTCAATACATCAAGGCTTTCAATGGCGTCATCATCCAATTGCCCGACGATCGCACAGTCGGCGCCAACGGCCTGATCAATGAGGGTATCGTATCGACCCGTCTCGGCCTTCCCGGTAAGCCGATGATGGCCGAAGAGCTGATGGTCGCCCGCGATATCGAACTGACGCGGTATACGGGATCGAGGATCCATTTCACCGGGATCAGCTCACCACGTTCGCTCGAATATATCCGCGCGGCGAAAGCGGAGGGACTCAGCGTAAGCTGTTCGGTGACACCCCACCACCTGTTCTTCACCGATGCCGACCTCCTGGATTACGATACTAACCTGAAAGTATATCCGCCGCTGCGGGACGCACAGGCTGTGGACGCGCTGAGGACGGCCGTCCTGGAAGGCCTGATCGATGCGATCGCCTCTCACCATTTCCCGCAGGAGTTCGATGGCAAGACGGTGGAGTTCGAATATGCGCGGCCGGGAATGAGCAGTCTTGAAACCGTATACCCCGTATTGCGGACCCGCCTGCAGGAGCTAACGCCCGAACGGACGGTCGATCTGCTCAGCAACGGCCCCCGCCGGCTGTTCGGACTGGAGCAGATCTCGCTAAAGGAAGGCCTGGAAGCGTCGCTGACGTTTTTCGACCCCGCGGGTAAGACCCTCCTGCAGACAGGGGATACGAAGTCGCGTTCGAAGAACAACCCGTTCATCGGGCGAACCCTGGAAGGCCGCGTCATCGGTACCCTTACCGGCGGACGTCTTCATCTAAACCAATATCAAGGATGAAGCCGCAGATTACTCCAGGGCTGACTTCGCAAACGAATGCTGGGAAAAAGAATCCGGTCCCGCTAATTTTTGGGGGGCTTGCCTCTCTGGGCATGATCTTATTCACTTTTTGCACCTATAAGGCCGGAACCCGGGCTTTTTTGAGTTCCTCGGTCTTTCTCATGTACCTGATCCCGATAGGATGCGGGATCATCGCAGCCATCATCGTGAGGATCCGGAACGGGGGTTTCCTGGAATTCCGGGCCGCTCTTCGGATCATTTTCGGGATAATGGTAGTGTCCATGGCGCTGCAAACGGTATTCACCTGGCTGTTGGTTCATGTCATCGATCCGGGTTTTGGCAGGGAACTGGGGCCCGTCGTGATAGCGAAGATGGAAGCCGCGTGGCGGAGGTTCAAAATGCCGGAGGACGACATCGCAAGGAACATTGCCGCGGCCAAAGGCGAAGATAACTTTAGATTTGGCAACATGTTTCTGGGACTGGCCCGGGACTATGTGATCGGTTTTCTCATCTCGCTGCTCCTTGCAGCGCTTGTCAAACGCAAAAACCCCGCAGGAGGGAAAGTATAATCAACCATCATGGAACTATCGATCGTCATACCCGTCTACAATGAGGATGAATCGCTGCCCGAACTTTGCAGCTGGATCGAACGCGTCGTGCGCGAGCATCACTTTTCCTACGAGATAATCCTCGTGGACGATGGAAGCACCGACCGCAGCTGGGAAGTGATCACCACGTTGCGACAGGCAAACCCTCATATCAAAGGGATAAAATTCCAACGCAACTACGGGAAGTCCGCGGCACTTAATGAAGGCTTCAAGGCGGCACATGGCGACGTCGTCATTACGATGGATGCCGACATGCAGGATAGCCCCGATGAAATCCCCGAACTTCGACGCATGATCCTCGAGGACCGCTACGATCTCGTCAGCGGTTGGAAAAAAGTCCGGCACGATCCCATCTCCAAAACCCTTCCTTCCAAATTCTTCAATTGGACGACTTCGAAGGTCAGCAAGATCCGGCTGCACGATTTCAACTGCGGACTGAAGGCCTATCGGAATAAGGTGGTCAAGAGTATAGAAGTTTACGGGGAGATGCACCGTTATATCCCCGTGATCGCAAAATGGTCGGGGTTCAGGAAGATCGGTGAAAAAGTGGTGCAGCACCGCGCGCGCAAATACGGAACCACCAAATTCGGCGGTCTGGGCAGGGGTCTGAAGGGCCTGCTGGACCTGGCTTCTATTACGTTTGTCGGAAAATATGGCAAACGCCCGATGCATTTTTTCGGTCCCTGGGGCGTCATCTTTTTTCTCATCGGGCTCGGCGAGACGATCTCGCTGGTGATACAGAAACTGGACAACCGTACGTCCTTTACGCTGACAAACAAACCCTCCTTCTATATCGCGCTGACCTGCACCTTGCTGGGAGCCCAGTTGTTCCTTACCGGGTTTATCGCCGAGCTCATCTCGCGGAATTCGCCGGGGCGCAATTTCTATCTCATCGAACAAAAACTGGGTTTGGAATGACCACCAAAGGCTCCGTCGTCATCATCGGTCCGGCACATCCGCTTCGCGGCGGGCTGGCTACCTTCGACCAACGATTGGCCAGAGAATTTCTTGACGAGGGATATGATTGTGTGATCTATTCTTTTTCCCTGCAATACCCTTCCTTTCTTTTTCCCGGTACCACCCAATATAGTACCGACCCTCCCCCGGAGGGGCTTACCATCTTTTCCCGCATCAATTCCATCAACCCCTTCAACTGGTGGTCGGTGGGTGAAGAGCTGCGACGCCGCCGGCCCGATATCGTAGTCGTTCGTTACTGGCTGCCGCTCATGGGACCCGCGCTGGGGACGATCCTCCGGCGGGTCAAAAAGAACCGGTATACCCGCATCGTCGCCATTACCGACAATGTCATACCGCATGAGAAACGCCCCGGCGACAAGCCGTTTACCCGATATTTCCTCAGGGCATGTGACGGATTCGTCACCATGAGCGAAAAAGTCATGCGCGATCTGCGCACCTTTCAGCCCGATAGACCAGCCCGACAGGTGAATCATCCGTTGTATGACAATTTCGGAGCACCCATTCCCATCACCGATGCCAGGAAACTTTTGCGCGAAAAGGGGGTCGACATCGGAGACAAGGACCGCGTCCTGCTCTTTTTCGGATTTATCCGGCAGTATAAAGGGCTCGATATCGCGCTCCGGGCGATGGCCGACCCGCGGGTCAGGAACCTCGGCATTCGGTTACTCGTAGCCGGGGAATTCTATGAGGACGCGGCTCCTTACCATCAGCTGATCGCCGAACTGGGGCTGGGCGACCGGCTTCTGCTTCGAACGGATTTCATACCGGACAGCGAAGTCCGCGAATATGTATGCGCCGCCGATGCCGTGATCCAGCCTTACCGCAATGCCACGCAAAGCGGGGTTACCCCCCTCGCCTATCACTTCGAAAAACCAATGATCGTATCGAATGTGGGCGGGCTTCCGGCTCTCGTCCCGCATGAAAAGGTGGGTCTCGTTGCAGAGCCGGAGCCGACATCCATGGCCGAAGCGATCCTGCGTTTCTTCACGCTTGGTACTTCTTATTTCCACCCGGGTCTTCAAAGCGAAAAACAAGGCTATTCATGGAGCCGGCTGGTGGAAAACCTCCTTCTGCTGGGTATTCCGAAGATGGACGACTCCTGGACCCTTTTCCTGGACCGCGACGGGGTCATCAATGTCGAAAAGGAAGGAACCTACGTCCTTCATTATGGCGAGTTCGTTTTCTATGAAGGTGTAAAAGATGCCCTTCGTATCTGCTCTCAGGTATTCGGACGCGTCGTCGTCGTCACCAATCAGAGAGGTGTGGGCAAAGGGATGATGACAAAGACCGATCTGCAGGACATCCATAATAAAATGATCGCTGCAATCGCAGAAACCGGCGGCCGCATAGACCGCGTGTATTTTGAGGACTCACTGGACGACGATCATCCACGAAGAAAACCAGGCCCCGGCATGGGTCATGACGCCAAACGCGATCTGCCGGACATCGATTTCTCCAGATCGGTGATGGCCGGCAACAATCTCAGCGATATGGAATTCGGGCGTTCGCTGGGGATGTACACCGTCTTTATCCGGACCACCAACCCCGAACAACCCCTGCCACACCCTTCTATTGACTTGGCTTTCAACTCACTGTACGATTTTGCAAAACATTTGCACAGGCCGTGAAATTTTGGCCATGTTTTACCGTTTGCCCCTTAGTAACTTTGCAGCATGATGTGTTCAGGAAACCGAAGAATTCGCATGGTCTCTTTATCTTTTTGCCTGTTTTTGACGGGACTGTCCCTGCTGTCCGCACAGACTAAGGCTCAGCAATTGACGGCGGCGACTGCTCAGCAATTGACGGCGGCAAAAGTTCCGCAATTGACGCCCGCGCAGATCCATGAATTCGGCGTTCGCGAAGACTCGATGAAAGGATTTGCCGATAGTATCGTCAACGCCGAGTCCGCGACACAGCGTTTTATCGCGGACAGCCAGTTCATCCGGAGACTGGTAAGAGCGCTGAAAGAGCCTAATTCCTTCGCATACCCCTTCGATTCCCTGGGGACGATCTCGCGTCTTTATTCGCCTGACAGTGCGTTTCGCATCTTCACCTGGCAATTCAAAAAAGATAATTATATCTACCTGCAGGAGGGCGCCATTCAGATGAATACGCCCGACGGGTCGCTGAAATTGTTTCCTCTTTTCGATGCGTCGATGTTCACCGACAAGCCGCTGGATTCCGTTAGGACGAGATCGAACTGGATCGGCGCAATCTACTATCGCATCATCCTGAAAACCTGGCAGGGGCATAAATACTATACCCTATTGGGTTTTGACGGCTTCAGCGAATCCAGCAACAAGAAATGGATGGAAGTGCTCACTTTCACCCCGCAGGGCGAGCCCCGTTTCGGCGGCCCATACTTCTCCTTCATGGAGGATTCCACGCATAGACACGTGCAATACCGCTTCGATATCCAATACAAGAAAGAGGCTGCTACCCGGTTCAATTACGATCCGAATATGGACATGGTCGTCTATGATCACCTTGTCCCGGAAGGTGACCATCCCGAAAAAAAGGACACCTATGTCCCCGACGGCGATTTCGAAGCGTTCCAATGGAAGGATGGACGTTGGGTCCATGTCACGAAGGAGCTATTCAGCTTCAGGCTGAAAGATGGACAATTCCCCATGGACGCCAAGCTTCTCGATGATCAGGGTAAGGCCAATCAGCAGGCGTTGGATGAACAGTCTCTAAAAAATTTGCAGAAAAAGAAACCGGGTCAGTGATTGAGGAGACGCGCCTTGGCCCTTTCATACTCTTCGTCCGAGATGGCGCCTTTCATTTTCAGTTCGAATAATTTTTCCAGCTCGGCAGCCACTTGTGGCGCCACCGCCCGTTGCGCGGCGACGCCGCTGCGTTGATCCATCCTTTGATCCATTGCCGCCGCCATCTGGGCCGCCTGCGATCCGAATTGCCAGCTTTTATAGTCGGCCTGCGCGGCGGTGATGGTATCCTTTAGCCGTCTGGGGTGATTGACGTTATAATAGTCCGTGGCGCCGACTTCCGCGGCAGTCTGGATCTCTACATGCCCGAAATTGAAGATACGACCCCATACCGTTTGGTCATAGGAGACATTGTTGATCTTGTCCAGAGGAGATTCCTTGGCAAAGTGATTCAGCAATCCCGACTCGTCTATGACCCTGAAATTCGTGACTGCCCAGAGATCGACCTTCCAGGAGTAATAACGGATCAGCCAGTA
>DASYSV010000381.1:0-8732 GCA_036010185.1 Puia sp. | reverse complement strand
ACGCGGTAGAGCTTGCCGATATAGAACTGTTCATGCGGCGCCCAGCGTATCCCGGCCGAAAGTTCGGTCGTGGTGATCTTTTTTATCGTATCGACGCCGCTGTTGTCCACCGTAATATAGCTGATAGAACCCGCCGGCATCTGTTCCCACCACTTGAAACCGAAATTGTATTCAAGATGGTTGCGCAGCTCGTGGACATAGTCCAGCCGCGCGATATTATTGTAAAGCCATTTGTCGTTATTGCCGCGCTTGAAGGATAGCAGGAAGTTGTCTTCCTGTACGAACTGCAGTGCCTGTCCGGGTATTTGGGTCTCCTTCTGATAAGATGCGCGAATATAATGCTGCGGGAATCCGTAGATGGATTTGTTATTAAGGCTGTAAGTGCCGCTCAGGAAGTATTTCCACTTTTGATCGCCAAACCCATAAGCGGCATAGGCCTCCGAATAATACCTCGTGCTCAACCGCGTGGTCGTCCTGCCGCCGAATCGAAGACGGAATCCTTCTACGGGATTGAAACTGTAAAAAGTACTCGCAGGCCCGATCTCGAACGGCCCGGCCTGTTTATAACCGGCGAGCAGCAGCGTACCCCAGTCCATCAGCCGGCGGAACGATTTCATATGTTGCAGACTGTCTGCGTTAGCATAGACCTTGTTCTCGAATGCCGACAGGGTATCGGCTCGGTAGGCCAGCCAAAAACTGTCATTCCGGCTCCCGGCGCTGTCCGTCTCGACCGTAGGCGCACCCCTGAAAAGACTGTCGGGCAGTGGCGTGTTGGTCTTGAAGTTCAGAAAAGAAACTGTTCGTTCGCCGAAAAGACCAACCCCATTTTTGGTAATGCCGAAATCCCCCAGCACGTCACTTTTCGTCAGCAGATAACGGCCGTCCGGCTGACGGGTAAAATCCTGGTCGATCTTCATCTCGCGCACGAAGTTGAAGTTGATGCTCTTGCTCACCAGCAGACGCAGCTGCTGAATGGAATAATTGCCGTCCAGCGTGATCCACATCGTCCCGCGGAAAAGCAGGTCATTGGGATTGCGGGGACGGAAGGACAGCCGGACAAGCTTCTGAGTGTCCACCATGACCGTGTCCTCTATAAAATACATATAGAATGTCGGCGCCATATCGGCTATCGGGCTCAGGAAAAGATTGGTAAAAACGGAGATATTGTTGTCATAGATATTGAAGTCCTGGTAAAGACGATTGAGATACATGCTCACGCCCTGCATATCGATGAATTCGCCATAGTCTACCCTCCGCTTGCCGGTGATCACCGATTTGGTCTTTTCCGGGCTCTTCCGGTAATAGTTCTGCGAATAGGTCTCTTCGAGATAGACAGGAGAAAGCCGCCGGCCTTCCAGCTTAGTGGTATCGCTGTTCTCTACGAGGAAATGATAAGGCTGGAGCAGCTTGTTGCTGGTGATCTTCGAATTCACCTTGTCGACCGAGACGACCAGCTTTTCGTATTTCTGATAGGTGGCGTAGGTATAAGCCTCCATCCGGTTTTGGTTCTTATGATCGATGACCTGTCTGATCAGCTCCACCGCCGGATTCCCCTTGTTGCGATACCGCTGCTTTTTATTCTTCACCAGGGCGGTTTTCAATACGTGCGCCTGTCTTGTCAGCGGGATGACCAGTTCCTGGTCTGGCACTGAATCCAAATGCACCGTCCCGGGGTTGAAACCGACCATTGTGACGGTGAAGGTTATGGCATGTTGCGTCATTGGAATGTGAAAACGGCCTTCGCCGTTGCTCCTTGCGCCTCCGCGTAACCCTTTCACCGAAATGCTCGCATTGGCGAGTGCGGCTCCGTTGGCGGAATCCCTGACCAGCCCGCGCAGTACGACCTCCTGCGCATGGCTACGCCAACCGGCGGCCATTATCAACGAGAAGATTATCCAGCCTTTAAACCCACATCCAGTTTTTCTCATCCGATTGCTATTTAAATACAAATCTCTTCTGTAGTATATAGTTATAACATACGGCAACCGTTACGGCTACGATTACCTTAGCCAGCATTGCCTTGATCCCTGCGAAATGGATCAACAAATATAATCCGGAAACGTTGAGCAGCAGATTGCCCGTCCAGACCAGCACATAGCGGTTGAGCTGTGCGGCCCATTTTCCCTCCTGTGCCTGAAATACCCAGTTCCGGCTAACCAGGAAATGAGTTACACCCCCGCAAACGGTGCCGATGCCGCCGCTGATCACTCCGCCTGCCACCATGCCCCCGATGACCAGCCCGCCCAAAAAACGCAGCAACAGGAAGGTGACCGCGAAATCGACCCCGGTTGCCAGTATGGATGCTATTTGAGCCTTGGTAAAGCTGATCATAATGAAGGGTTGAACCATACAACGATCTGCAGCAAAAGGTTAGTGTATAAGCCAGCCAGCACATCGTCCATCATTACGCCCCACCCACCCTTCAGTCGCTCCATCCTGCGGATATACAGAGGCTTGCCAATATCAAAGATCCTGAACAACACGAACCCGGCCGCCAGGCACGGCCATTTCACCGGTAGAAAACAAAGACTTACGAACATTCCCGCCACCTCATCGATGACGACACGATAATTGTCCTCGCCCCAATAAGGCTCTACTTTCCCGGAGCTGTATACCCCGAGGGCCAGCAGCCCTGCCGTGACAAGCGCTTCCTCCCAAAAATGCTCATTTCCACCCCTCCATAAGAACCACCACACGACACAGGCAGCAGCCGCTGCAAGGGTACCCCCTCCTTTAGGCGTGTAGCCGATCCCCAGACAGGTGGAAATGAGTCGATGGATCAGGGGCATCAGAGCGTTATTTCTTCCTCCGCCCAGGTGAGGCTTTCCGGGTTGACCAGTTCCTCACCCATCAATCGGCGAAGTGTGTTCTGAAGCACCGTCAATTGTTTGAAGATGTCATGTTCCGGACGTATGGATCCATCGGCCGTCTGCGGCGATTTGAAATAGAATGACAACCATTCCTGTACTCCACTGAAACCCGCCCTCTTCGCCAGATCGCCGAACAAGGCCAGATCCAATACCAGCGGCGCCGCGAGTATGCTGTCCCTGCAAAGGAAGTTGATCTTTATTTGCATCGAATAACCCAGCCATCCGAAGATGTCGATATTGTCCCAGCTTTCCTTATTGTCTCCATGAGGGGGATAATAGTTAATGCGGATCTTATGATAGAGTTCGCCGTACAATTCGGGACTGAGATCCGGCCGAAGGATATCCTCGAGGACGCTTAGCTTCGAAACTTCCTTGGTACGGAAATTATCGGGCTCATCCAGCACGTAACCGTCCCTGTTACCCAGGATATTCGTGGAGAACCAGCCTTTCACTCCCAGCGCGCGGGCCTGTAAGCCGGGGGCCAGGATGGTCTTCATCAGTGTCTGACCGGTCTTAAAGTCCTTTCCTCCGATGGGAGTCCCGGTGCGTCGCGACAGATCGATCAGCGCGGGTATGTCTACCGTCAGATTGGGTGCGCCATTCAGGAAGGGGATACCCATCTTTATCGCGGCATAGGCATAGATCATGGAGGGCGCGATCCGCGCATCATTTTCACGAAGCCCTTTTTCAAACGTCTCAAGACTCTTATGCACATCCGTCACTTCGATATACTTTTCCGTGCTGCCGCACCATACCATTACGATCCGGTCACAGCCGCGGGTGTCCTGGAACCGGGCGATATCTTCCATGACGGCTTCGGCCAGAAGATACTTGTTGGCCGCCGCTTTGACATGCGTTCCGTCAAGGTTCTTGACATAGGCGCGATCGAATACTCCTTTCATCGGCTTCAACGCCTCGAGCTCGGGACGCAGAGCCTGCAGTAAACCGGGCTCTAAGACCTTTGCACGACTGGCAGCTTCATAGACGTTTTCTTCATAGATGTCCCAACCGCCGAAGACCATGTCCTGCAGCGAGGCCAGCGGTACGAAATCCTTGATCTTCGGATAATTGGTTTGAACGGAATCTGCTGCCGATAGCTGCCCATTCTTCCGGTTCAGATGGAGATGGCCCATCTGGGTGAGAGACCCGATCGGTTGAGCGATACCTTTCTTTACAGCTTCCACGCCCGCGATCAGGGTTGTAGCTACCGCGCCCATTCCGGGGATCAGCACACCCAGCCTGCCTGTCGGTTCTTTAACTTCCATGTTCATACAGTTTAAATGATGGTTAATATTTATACGGACCAGCGTCCGCTTTTGCAGAATAAAACGGCAAAATTATCGAAATAAACAACCTTCGAACAAAATAGTTTTTTGGTCGAAAAATATTTACATACATGTGACACTGAATTAATTGCAATTTAACTCCGCCTATGCAGCGGAAATAGTTAAAGTCGGCGAATTGCAGTTTTTAGAGGATGAGATAGCAAATAAGACGGTCGGGCCGGGGCCATCGACTATCGGGCCGGGGCCATCCTGCTCGGACAGTCTGGCCGGAGCCAAGCGTTCATCGTGCTACGGACGGCCGTCGCTCAAATCGTCAGTTTCCGGTCGCGTGCCACATTGCGCCATTCTCCGGTGACCTTCCCGTCCACCACCGTAAAGGCCCTGTCATATAACGCGACGGTCGGACAGACATGGTAGGGAACACCGTAGAACACATCCCCGATCCGGATTTCTGCGCCTTCATCCTTTGCCTTCACGACCAGGTGCTCCTCGCTCTGTCCCGTCGGTTCCAGTCCCGGACCATTTAGAAAGCCGACCCTCCGCCCCAGATCGTTCTCCGGGGCTATGGATTTGTGACCGAGATCGAGACAATACCGGTTATCCCCCAATACTGAGACAACCCGCGTCACCACTAGCGCGGCAGGTTCGAAAGGCTGCCCCGGAAATTGGTCGCCATAGCCTTTGTCCCAGTAGACGAAGGTCCCGGGACTACACTGGACATCGCTCCCGCGCCGGGCATGGACCGGGAAAGTCGGCGACCCGCCGGCAATGACGGATAACAACGGGCTACCCGGCAACAAGGCCGCGATTTGCTGCCGGAGCGCCAGCACACGATCGAACGCCGCATCGCACTGTTGTTCCAGCACCGCCGGATCCGTATCCCGGATATGTCCGTCATAAGCATGAAGCCCCACCGGCGTGATGCCTTTCAGCGCGGTCGCGGTCTGATACAGCTGCAACGCCGCTTCGTCGGGAGCGATGCCCGTGCGGTTCATCCCGACATTGATGTCCAGCCACACCGGAACGATGAGTCCCGCACCTGCGAAAACGGCCGCCATGGCAGTCGCCGCTCCGGCATTATCGATCAGACAGGAAAAACGCGTGTCGGGAAACCGGTTGATCAGCGCCACCATCCTCGCTGCCTTGGGACCAATAGGCTGGTAGGCCAGCAGCACATCGGGCGCGCCTTGTATGGCCAGCATCTCCGCTTCGGCAATGGTCGCGCATTTAAACCGGCCGATACCCGCCTCCAGCATCATCTGTGTCACCTCCGCCGATTTATGCGTCTTGACGTGCGGCCTCAGACGGGCCACATCGCCGACCATCGCAATGGCTTTTTGAATGTTCGACCGCACCCGGTGGGGATAAACCACCAGCGCAGGCGTGTCCATCTCATCTACATTTTGGATCGTGTACCAGTTCATATTATTGGATTTCGAACAACACTTCTATCTCGACCGGGATATTGTTCGGCAGCGATCCCATCCCGACGGCACTACGAACCCCCACTCCATTGTCGCTCCCCCACACCTGCGCGAACAGCTCGCTGCAGCCATTGATCACATAGGGATGACGCTCGAATTCGGACGTGCAATTCACCATACCCAGCGTCTTTATCACGCGTCTGACCCTGTCGAGACTTCCCAGATGTCCCCGCACCGTTGCCAGAATTGTGAGCCCTACCTGCCGCGCCGCCGTCTTCCCCTGCTCGGCATCCAGTTCCTGCCCCACCCGACCAATGATCAGCGTGTTGTCGTCGCATACGGGACCATGCCCCGACACATACAGGTATTTACCGTCCTCCATACAGGGCTTATAAACGCCCATCGCCACCGGCGCAGGCGGAAGACTGAACCCCAGCGCAGCGAAATTTTGTTCGGGTGTGTAATTGCTCATGATTGAAAGAATGTTGGATTGAAAACAACGTTAGCGAATGTACTGCGCGCGGGCGATTCAATGAATATTTTTATTTCGCTATATTTTCACCAGCCCCGGTAAATAGACGCATCCGCCCCTGCTAATTGTCGTATTCGCACATCACCGCGTATCTATCCCGTCGGTAATTTTGAGTTGTCAAAAAGATTCAACAACAACTCAACCGACAATCATGCAAACGACAACCATCACCAACACTTCGACAGCCACCTCATCCAGGGCAAGACTTTGGACCGGCCGCATTCTCACTTATCTCCTCCTGCTTTTTCTATTGTTCGACGCCATCATGAAGGTCATCAAAGAACGCCACACCATCGAGACAAGCGCGAAACTCGGATGGCAACCCGATGCGATACAAACACTCGGATTCGTCTTACTGGTGTCCACGATCCTGTATGCCATCCCCCGCACGGCAGCGCTCGGGGCCATCCTTCTGACCGCCTATCTGGGTGGGGCAGTCGCCGCAAGCATCATGTCTCATTACCCCTTCATCTTCCCCATCATCTTCGATGTAATAGTCTGGCTCGCGCTGTGGCTGCGCGATGAAAAGCTCAGCTCACATCTGCCCGTTCGCAAAAACTGACCGCCGCCGCTGGCATCACGGCCGCAGATCCTTTGCAATCACCGTCCAATCATCATTCCCATGACCTTCCCCGATCCAGTGATCCATTTGGTCTGCGATCGCGGGGATCACCGACAGATCTACCCCTCCCCGCTCCGCGGCCTCGAGCATCAGCCTCGTATCCTTTCTGGCCATCGAGAGCATCCAGGAAGGCTGTGTGAAGTCACCCGTAGCCACCCTTTTTAAGCGGCCCGGCAGCATCGCCCCGGGATTCCAGGTGTCGAAAAGGGCGGAGATGTCACTAACGGGAATGTGTAAGGCCTTTGCCAGTCCGAGCGTATCGGCGATGCCCGCCGTGAAAGAGACAAGGAACAGATTCCCCAGTAATTTCATCCCCGCGGCCCTTCCGGGTTCAGCACCGAAGTTGAGCAGTTTGCCGGTCATCGGGGAAAGCTGCGGACCGAGACTTTCGATCAAAGACTGATCACCCGATACCAACATGGTACCCGTACTCTCCAGCGCATTGGACGGCCCCATGAATACCGGTGCATGCTGGTAGGGAAAACCAAGCTGCCTCCATATTTTGGTCCGATCCACCGCACCAATGACGGATGTAGTCGTGTGATCGACGATGATCGCTCCCGGCTTCAAACCCGGCCGGGCGGCTTCCAGCACCTCATCGACAGTGGCGTCATCCACCAGGGTCAGGTGTACGATGTCCGCGCCCGCGACGGCTTCGGTGATATTTTGAAATGCTTTAGCTCCGAATTTTTCCAGTTGGGCCGCCTTCGATGCGGTCCGGCTCCAAACACGGACCTGGTCTCCTTTGGCCAACATAGCCTGAACGAAATTCGCGCCCAACAGGCCCATGCCTAAAAATGCTTTCATTACCTTTTTGTTAAAGGTAAGACAATTCACGCCGTCGCAAACTGCCCCGGCTGATAACTGCCCGCCGGTGTGCGGAACGCCACATTGATCCTGTTCCACAAATTGGTCCCGATGACTCCCATCGTCAGATCGATCAGCTCCGTCTCGGAAAATTGCTCCCGTACGGTGTCATATACCTCATCGGGCACATGCCCCTCCAGGGTAGTTACGGCCTCCGCCCAGGCCAGCGCGGCCCGCTCGCGATCGGAATAGTAAGGCGCTTCCCTCCATGCATTCAACCCATACAGCCGCTGCTCGGTGTCGCCCTTTGCCCGAAGGTCCTTGGAATGCATGTCGAGACAGAACGCGCACCCGTTGATCTGCGAGACGCGTAATGCGACGAGATTTAGCAGATGCTCGTCGATCGATCCGGAATTCACACGCTTCCCGAATGCAAGCAGAGCCTGCATCGCTTTTTGCCCCTTGTCATAGAGGTTGATCCTTTGTTCCATAAAAGAAAATTTAACCAGTGATTAATTGTTTTTTCCTAAAGTGCCAATTTTCTCCTCGATGATCCGCTTTTCGGTTTGGGTCCTGGCCAGCGAGATAGCCTGCTGAAAATTCCATCGGGCTTTTGTATCATCGATCCCCCGATACAATTCTCCTAACAAAACAAAATAAAAATGGTTGTGCTCCCCTTTCAATTGTTCCGCGGCAGCGAGCGCCTCTTTTTTGCCTTTCGCTTTATAAAGGGCGTAGGTCCTGTTAAGCGCGACGCCGGGAGAATAATTCACCTTCAGCAACCTGTCGTACAACTCAAGGATGTCCTCCCATTTTTCGGGGCTGTCCTCCTTGAGACAATGCCAGCTGGCGATCCGCGCCTCGAGGTGATAGGAGCTCATCTCGCCGCCGCTGGCCGAAAGACCGAGAAAATGCATCCCCTGAGCGATCAGCGCCTGGTCCCACAGCGATTCATCCTGTTGGTCATACAAGATCAGCGCCTCGCCATCGGAGGATCTTACACGCGCATCGAACCGCGAAGAATGAAAACACATCAACGCGATCAGCGCATAGGTCTTCGGGAGACGGGTCATCTCGTATTCGGTCAGCAACAAACCCAACCGCAACGCTTCCACGCACAGATCCTTCCTCAGGATCTCGTCCCTGCTACGGGAGTAATATCCCTCATTGAACAGCAGATAAACTATTCGA
>DASYSV010000360.1:0-21202 GCA_036010185.1 Puia sp. | reverse complement strand
ATAAGGCCGGGGAATTCCTGCGGAAATTTCACTTCGGTCTCTTTTCCTATATTGGGCATCGCATTCCGGAGATATCCGACGAGCTGTATCGTGTGGATGACGCCATGATGGCCGGTTTCGGCTGGGAGATCGGCGCATTTGAAAGCTGGGATCTGCTTGGCGTGGCCGCAACGGTGAAAAAGATGAAGGAGGCCGGATATTCTGTGGCGTCCTGGGTGGACGAAATGCTGGCGGCGGGCCATAAAAGTTTCTACAAGATAGAAGGTGGCCGGCGGTGGTATTACGATATCGCCACACGCAAATATGTTTCCCTTCCGGGCGGCGGTGCTTTTTTGGTGATGAAGAATTTCGAGCAGTCGGCGGTATGGAAGAACAGCGCCTGCCGGCTATATCATCTCGGAGACGAGGTATTGGGTCTGGAATGGAATACCAAGATGGGGACCATCGGAGGAGAGGTGTTGGAAGGGATCCAGCGATCGATCGGTCTGGCCGAAGAGAAATACAAGGGGTTGGTGATCGCCGGCGACGGAGCGAATTTCAGCGCGGGAGCGAATGTGGGTCTCATCTTTATGCTGGCTATCGAGCAGGACTATGACGAGCTGGATATGGCCGTCCGACAATTTCAACAGACGATGATGCGGGCCCGTTATTCGGCCGTGCCCGTGGTCGTGGCCCCGCATGGATTGACGTTGGGTGGCGCCTGTGAGCTGAGCCTGCATGCCGACCGTGTAGTTCCCGCGGCCGAATCCTATATCGGCCTGGTGGAGTTGGGCATCGGGGTCATCCCCGGTGGGGGCGGCACAAAAGAATTCACGCTTCGTGCAGCAGACGAGATGCACGAAGGCGAGCCGGAGACGATCACGTTGAAGGACCGGTTCTTCACGGTTGCGACGGCGAGGGTCTCCACATCGGCTTATGAGGCTTTCGACCTGGGGATCCTGCGGAAAGGGCGCGACATCGTCAGCATCAACCAGGGCAGGAGGATCGCGGAGGCCAAGAGCTCCGTCATCGAACTTTATGACGACGGCTATACGATGCCGATACCGCGTAAGGATGTAAGGGTTCTCGGCAGAAGCGCGCTGGGCGCTTTGTATGCGGGCATCAATGGGATGTGGAGGGGACATTATGCGACCGACCACGATGTGGTGGTGGCAAAAAAGCTGGCATTCGTCATGTGCGGCGGCGATCTCAGCGAACCGACGCTCGTCACCGAACAGTATTTGCTCGATCTGGAGCGGGAGGCGTTCCTTAGTCTTTGCGGCGAGAAAAAAACGCTGGAAAGGATACAGAGCGTGCTGAAGACGGGGAAGCCGATCAGGAACTAGGCGAAAGAAGGGCGTGGGGTGGCGAAGGAAAATTTAGAATTAGTATATTGTGTTATGGGTGAAGCAGAATTGGATACCTCTGCACACGAATTGATCATACGGTCTGTACTTTGTTTTTATGGCGGCGCTGCGGATCAGACGCTGGCCATACAAATCGCCGATGATGTCAGCAGAGCCTGGAACGAGCCAGGGAGCAAAATAAGGATCAAGGGAGAATGGGTCACAGTCCGGTTTGACATCGAGGGTCGTTATAACCCGGATCTGCGTCCGGCGTCGGTCTGGCACAACACCGACCCCCGACTGAATTTTTTCCGCATCGAGGAGTATTCCCTGCACGATATCTCATCGGTGGACGGCCTCGGGTGCAATACGGGTTATTTCAAGCTGGGTAACCTGTTGAACCACTCCACGACGGCCGCGCATGAATACGGACATACGCTGGGGCTGGATCATCCCAAAGACCTCGATATCCGAGGCAAGGGTCAGCCGGGTATCATGTATCCCAGGGGGACGTTGTGCGATCCGGCGTATCAGTATGATCCGGCGGCGTCTGCGGGCGGGCCGGGAGGGACTTTGAATCCTTTTACGCGAAAGGTGCTGGAGAGCGATATTGCGGGGCTGAGGTTGTCGCGGTTGCCATTCGACAGAAAGTCGCTGCCGATAGTGGGAGAATTCTCCTCCTGGTATCATGAGAAGCACGCGGCGGTGGAGAAATGAGGGATACGGGAGGTCAGAAACACGCTGTAGTTGGAAAATGAAAATTCTATCCATACAAGCCGTTACCAAGTATTATGGCCGGATCAGGGCCCTGCATGAAGTCAGCTTCGACGTGCCGGCAGGATCCGTATTCGGCGTGCTGGGCCCCAATGGCAGCGGCAAGACAACCTTGCTCGGGATCGTCATGGACGTCCTGAAGGCCACCAGCGGCGGGTACTCCTGGTTCGGCGAGCCACCTTCCGAGAAACAGCGCCGGCAAATCGGGACTTTGCTGGAAACACCCAATTTCTACCACTATCTATCGGGCGAGGACAATCTCCGTATCGCGGCCGCGATCAAGGGCCGGGGAAAGGAAGACATCCCGCGGGTACTCGAAGCCGTGAAGCTCAGCGAAAGAAAGGATTCGAAGTTCAGCACTTATTCGCTGGGAATGAAACAGCGGCTGGCGCTCGCCTCCTGTCTGCTGGGCGACCCCAAGGTGCTGGTATTCGACGAGCCTACCAACGGTCTCGACCCGGTGGGTATCGCGGAGACCCGGGAGCTGATCAAGGTACTGGCCCGGGAAGGCAAGACCATCCTGCTTGCCAGCCATCTGCTGGATGAAGTGGAAAAGGTATGTACGCATGTCGCCATCCTGCAAAAAGGCCGGCTGCTCACGGCCGGCGATGTCAACGAAGTATTGCTGAATGAAGATTTCATAGAGCTGGGAGCCGGCGGCGTGACAACTGCCGAATTGCAGCGATTACTGCAGCCGCTGCCGGGCGTGAAACAGATAAAGGTGCAGGATGAGCATGTCCAGGTGTATTTCGTGAGTGATGCAATGGACCCTTCGGAAGTGAACCGTTACTGTTTCGAAAAGGGAATTGCCTTGAAATATCTGCAGCTGCGGAAAAAAAGCCTTGAAAGTAAATTCATGGAGCTGACAAAATAACCCCTTACATTATGTTACAATTACTGCGGGTAGAGTGGCTGAAAATACGAGGCTATCGTGCGTTCTGGATATTGATGGGCATGACGCTCCTGAGCATCCCGGGACTCACTTATCTCCTGTTCGATCTGATGAAGAACAGTTTCCCGAAAGGAGGGCCCGGAAAGGCCATCTTAGGCAGTCCTTTTGCCTTCCCCGATGTATGGCAGACCGTCAGCTGGAATTCGAGCCTGCTGTTCATCCTTCCGGCCATTCTCCTCATTACCCTGACGACGAATGAATTCACCTATAAGACACACCGGCAGAACATCATCGATGGTTGGAGCAGGCAGCAGTTCATCTCGGTGAAATTGGTGGAGGTGCTGATCCTGGCATTGAAATGTACGGCGATTGTGTTCATTACGACGCTGATCTTCGGTTGTCTGGCGAATAAAGTGCCGGCCGGAGTTTGGATCTGGCAGGACAGCCGGTTCCTGTTTTTTTATTTCGTTCAGGCGCTGTCCTATTTTACCATCGCCTTTATCATGGCGCTGCTGATCAAACGGGCCGGTCTTTCGATCGCCGTTTTCCTGATCTATATGCTGGCCGAGAATATCGTGGTGGGCGTGTTTCGAAATCTTTATAAACTCAATGGCGTGGATTATCTGCCGGAGGAGGTCACCGACCGGCTGATCCCGACCCCCTATCTGCGGAAAGTATTGCAAACGCCGGCAGATATGTCGAAATGGGAGCATCATATACCGATCTACCTGGGCGTAGCCGCGCTATACCTGATCATTTATTGTTTGGTTGCAGGGCGTCGCTTTACGACGAGCGATCTTTGAGAAGATCGTCCAGCGCACTGTCGATGGAAGGATACAGGAATTGGAATCCTGCATGGCGTACTTTTTCCGCGCTGACGGTGGTACTTTTCAGCACTTCGATACTCATTTCGCCTATGACTATTTTCAGAAAAAAAGACGGGATATAGACCGGTACGAAGTATCGGCCTTTCAGCCTTTTCGCCAGGTTGGTCATCAGCGTGCCGTTGTCGACCGGTTGCGGCGCCACGCCATTGTATACGCCGGTGCAATCCTCGTGTTCGATAGCATGGAGATAGAGACGGCAGATGTCTTCGATATGGATCCAGGGGATGTATTGTCGGCCACTGCCCAGGATGGCAGCGATACCGAGACGCACCGGCTTGAGGAATTCCCTGAATGCCCCGGATTTTTTTGACAGTACGATGCCCGTGCGGATGATGACCAGTCTTTTTCCGAGGGTGGCCACCGGTCCGATCGACTCCTCCCATTTTCGGCAGGTCTCACCCAGGAAATCTTTGTCGGCAGGGTCGGTCTCTTCGAAGGGCCGGGGATTGGGGATAGCGGGATCCGGGCCATACCAGCCGATAGCGGAGGCACTGATGACGGCGCGGACGTTGTTCGGAATTTCCGTGAGTGCTTTTACCAGGAGCGTACAGGTTTGGGTGCGGCTTTCTTCTATGAGGCGTTTTTGTTTGGCTGTCCATCGTCGTTCGGCGACGTTGGCACCGGCAAGATGGATAATATAGTCCGCCTGGCGGATGGCTTCGGAGTCGATGGTGCCGACGGCGGGGTTCCAATGGAAGAGTTCAGGGGAGCGGGATGTCGGCGAGGCGGGAGTCGATGTGGAGCGTCCGGGTGCGTGGCGCGAGAGCAGGAGGACCCGATGACCGTTTTCAGTGAGCATGGCGGTCAACGCCGTTCCGATCAGGCCGGTCCCGCCGGTAATGAGTATAGTGGACATGATCAGTGAACAATTTGGTTCAGCAATAATACCATCAATAATCCCACCACCGATATCATGCTTTCCATGATGGTCCAGGTGGCGAAGGTTTGCCGGATGGTCAGGTTGAAATATTCCTTGAACAGCCAGAAGCCGCCATCATTGATATGCGAGAAGGTCATGCTCCCGGCCCCGACTGCGAGGACCATCAACTCGGGAGGAGTGCCCGAGTGCTGGAACAGGGGTAGCAGAAGGCCCACCGCGGTCAGCGCCGCCACGGTGGAAGAACCCGTACAGATGCGGATGAGAGCCGCGACGCACCATCCCGCGATCAGCGGGGAAATGGAGGTGGCTGTGAGGGTTTTTGCGATATAGGTGTTGACACCTCCCTCGGTCATTACCTGCATAAAGGCTCCGGCTCCCGCGATAATCAGGAGGACGGGGGCAATGCCTTTGAATGCGTCTTCGAGCGATCTCATAAGGTCGCGCATGTGTCTTTGCCGCCGAAGTCCGAGGAGCCAGATGGCCGCCAGTACGGAGATCAGCATGGCGATATCGGGATTGCCGATAAAGTCGATGGTTTTTCGGATGACCGGCGGGGCATCGGCAGGCAGCAAACCGCCGACCGCGGTTACCGTTAGGAGGATCAGGGGCATCAACGCCGCGAGAAGGCTGATGGGCAGGGAAGGCAGTTGTCCGGGCGCCATCAGACGGATGGTGAGCACGGCAGGGTTCGGTTTTGGCCGGTAGCGTCGGAGCGTTCGTCCGAATACGATACCCGAAAGGATGATGGTCGGCGTCGCGACGATGATGCCATATAGCAATGTTTTGCCGATATCGGCGTGGAGCTGTTCGGCGATTGCGGTAGCAGACGGATGCGGTGGCAGGAAGCCGTGTGCGACGGACAGGGCAGCCAACACGGGGATACCGAGATAGAGCAGCGGCAGACCGGTAGAAGCCCCGACGGCGAATACCAGCGGCATCAGGACCATGAATCCCGCCGAATAGAACATAGGGAGGCCGACAAGGAAGCCGGATAAAGCCATGGCCCATTGGATGCGACGGGTACCGGATAGTCTGACCAAAGATTCCGTGATCTGTTGCGCGGCCCCGCTGTCGGCGATGAGTTTGCCCAGCATAGCTCCGAATCCAAGGATGATCACGAGCGAGCCCATAATATTGCCGATGCCCTTCTGTATAGCGTCGATGATGTGGCGGATGTCGAGACCGGAGGCGAGACCGAGGGCGATGCAGACGATGGTAAAGGAGATGAAGGTATCGAGTTTGATCCAGACGATGAGGAGGATGAGGCAGGCAATAGCGATGAAGGAGAGGAGGAGGGGCATATCGCTAAGATAGCGAAAAAGGCGGCGTGCGACGAGGGGGTAAAAAAATCCCCCCGGAGACCCGGGGGGAATAAAACAACTAAAAACAAACTATCGTCGGGCCCTCTAGTCAGGGCGTTTGCCGTCGAGGAATGTATTGATCGTGCTGATCTCCGTGTTGTTGTTCTCATCCGTCTTCACCTCATAGTTGCTGTAGAAGTTCTCGACATTGGAGATCGTGTTGTACAATTCTAAATTACGGCGGATGTAGGCCGGCACAGTTTCGAACTCATTATTCGGATCGGCAGCATTGACGTTGAACGACAGGTTTCGCAACTTGTTGATCCGTTCGGCTGCGCGGCGTTTGAGATCATCCGCATCGTCCTGCGCGGCAGGCTCCTCTACGGGTGAGTTCGGCACCGAAAGCGAGTGAGTTTGATGGGCCCCAGGCTCATCCGCCGTCGGAACCGTGTCCCGGAATACCAGTTGCATGTCGGGTGAAGCGTCCTCTTGTTTAGACGGATCAGGGACAGGGGTGTTCAGGGTTGGTTCCTTGAAGGAATGGTTGTGTTCCGGTATAGCCTTGGGAGAACCGTCGGCCACCGCGGGAGGGGATTGTTTTTCATTCCAGTTGTCTTCTGCATAGATATTGGATGGCCTCGCAAGGTATCCTCCGGACGCTGCAGACGCCGAAGAACGATTTGAAGCGGCGGATGCCGCCGGATCTTTTGCTTTTGGTACCGGGGGAATTTCCGGTTCGGGGGCGAGCACCCATTCGATACGGAGTGAGCTTGTTGGAAGGGTTTCCGGCGATGGAGCAGAAGGTTTCTCCTGCTCCATTACGGGGAAGGGTTGGTGCCGGGGGTTCGGATTTGGCGGAGTGACGTGCGGCGCATGGGGGTGAAGTTGCGGCGCGGCAGGCTGAGCGGCGGGTTGCGCCGGCTCGAGGTTGAGCTGGATCTGCTGAGCGACGGGTTGCGCTGGCTGAGCTGCCGACGGGGCCGGCTGTTGAGGGGCTTCAGAGGGGAGAACAGGCCGTGTATCTTTGATTTCTTCGATAGGCGTCTTCAGCGTCATCACGATCTTTTCCTCTTTTTGAATAGCGGGTTGGGTTTCGCTGGGGATCTGGAAGGGGTCCCTATGTTCGAACCCTGTGGCGATGAGGGTGATACCCAGCGATGAACCGAGACTATTATCGTAGCCAAGTCCCAGGATGACATCGGTGTGCTCGCCCGCGCGGCTGAGCAGGTGGTTCTGGATGATATCGACCTCGTCCATCGTGAATTCATTTTCACCTTCACTTGAATTGATATTGATGAGTATCCATTTGGCGCCACTGATGTCATTGTCGTTGAGCAATGGCGAGTTGAGAGCCTCCTCGATAGCCTTCTGTGCCCGGCTGTCGCCTTTTGCAGTCGCACTACCCAGGATGGCGACGCCTCCGTTCCGCATGACGGTGCAGACGTCCGCAAAGTCCACGTTTATCTGGCCGGTGCTATTGATCACATCGGTGATACATTTCGCCGCGGTCGCCAGTACATTGTCGGCCTTGGCGAAGGCTTCCTTCATCTTGAGATTGCCGAACTGGTGACGCAGCTTGTCATTGCTGATCACCAGAAGCGTGTCGACGTACTGTTTCATCGTACGGATGCCTTCCTCCGCCTGGAGCATGCGTTTGCGGCCCTCATAGGCGAACGGCGTGGTGATGATCCCCACCGTCAGGATGCCGAGATCCTTACAGATCTTGGAGATGATGGGTGCGCCCCCGGTACCGGTGCCGCCACCCATACCGGCGGTAATGAATGCCATTTTCGTGTTCACTTCGAGGATCCCTTTGATCTCCTCAAGGCTTTCCTCCGTGGCCTGTCTGCCGATGCTGGGATTCGCGCCGGCCCCGAGACCCTGCGTCAGGTGGGGGCCGAGCTGTATCTTGTTAGGCACGCGACTCTGCGCGATCGCCTGCGCGTCGGTATTGCAAATGATAAAATTCACCCCTTCGATGTTCTGACTGAACATGTGGTTCACTGCATTGCTGCCACCACCACCCACACCAATGACCTTGATGATGGATGATTTCTCTTTCGGTAGATCAAAATGGATCATAAAAAAAATAATTAAATAAAATAATTATCAGCCTCGAGGGCGCCTCACAGCGCCCGGTCTTCTTCTTCCTTGAACAGGTCGATAATACCGTCCTTGAATTTGCCCCAGAAATCCTTCATCCCTTTTCGGTTGCGGACCCTTTCCTGTTGTACCGCCTCTTCGGTGACGGCGGTATGGGTATGCGTTTCGGTCCGCCGCAGGTTGTCCGGGACCTCGACCTTGCGGTATTCTTTTTCGAACTCCTTGCGATTGTGTTCATAATCGCTGTATCCTTTCAGGATGAGACCGATGCAGGTGGAATAAGTGGGTTTAGCCAGCTCGTCAATATGACCCGCGGCAAGATGTTCCGTAGGAAAGCCGATGCGGGCATTAAGCCCCGTAATGTATTCGGTCAGCTGGATCAGATGCCGCAACTGTGAGCCTCCGCCCGTCATCACTACTCCTCCATTGAGCATGCGGTTGTCGAGACCCACCTGTTTGAGATGGTACGTGACGAAATCCATGATCTCGCTCATCCGTGCCTGTATGATATTGGCCAGGTTTTTTACGCTGATCTCTTTTGCCGGCATGCCGCGAAGACCCGGAATCGTGATATAGGCGTTGGCCTTTGCCTCATTGGCCAGGGCGGAACCGAACTGGACCTTCATCTGCTCGGCCTGTGTTTTCAGGACTCCGAGGCCTGTCTTGATGTCGTTGGTGATGTTCTCGCCGCCGAATGGGATCACGGCCGTGTGTTTCAGTATCCCCTCATAAAAAACGGCCAGATCCGTAGTACCTCCTCCAATGTCTACGATCGCCACGCCTGCTTCCAGGTCTTCCTGACCCATTACGGCAGCGGCTGAAGCCAGCGGCTGGAGGACCAGGTCCTTCGTATGCAGATCGCTTTTCTCCACCGCGCGGTTGATATTCCGGATGGCATTCTTATCACCGGTGATGATATGGAAATTGGCGCCGACCTTTACGCCTCCATAACCGATAGGGTTGGGGATATTCTGGAAATTGTCGACGGTGAACTCCTGCGGTATGACGTCGATGATCTGGTCGCCGGCCGGGATATAGGTCTTATACTGATCGGCTACGAGCTGATCGATCTCCCGGCGGGTAATCTCCTCCTCCGTGTTTTGACGTACTATATCGCCGCGGGTCTGCAGGCTCTTGATGTGGTGACCGGCGATGCCCACATACACCTCTGTGATCGACAGGTTGGGATTGGAAGCGTAACAGTTCTCCAGCGCCATCCTTATGGCTTTGATCGTCTCGTCGATATTGAGTACCTGGCCGTGTTTAACGCCGTTGGAGTTGGCGCGGCCGAAGCCCAATATTTCGAGCTTTCCGTATTCGTTCTTTCTACCGGCTATGGCAGCGATCTTTGTCGTTCCGATGTCCAGACCGACGATAATGGGTTGTTCGAGATTCATAGTTTAGTTTATTTAAACGTTGTTTTTTACGGTGTTGGGGGCAATATCGCCCTGGGTTTACGGTGATGGGGTACGGCCGGTGTATTCGCCGGTCGGCCGTCGGATGAGGCAGCGGGTTTGCGAATGGGTACGGTGGCGGAGCTGTCTCCTGCATCGGGTACAAGGTCGAAGTTGGTCAGGTTTTGCTCCGTCATCGTGTTATGGTCTTCCAGGGGACGTGTATGCTGTTGCCGGAGTGTATCCGGTTGTAATTGCTGTGCAGACCGGATCATCTGCCGGATATTGTCGATACCTCTCAGCGAATCGATCCTGTTCTGGGACAGGCCTTTCTGCCTGGCCACTACCTCTCCGGCATAGGAAACGTCTATCCGGTCGTATTTCTCCATACCTACCCTGCTGAGCACTTCGCTATAGAAAAGGAACAGGCGATGGAATTTGGCTTCGATGTCGCGGCCGTCACCAAAACCGATGCGGTGATCACCGATCGCCGGCTCGAGCTCGAAACATTTTTGCGGCGTGATATCCACCTGTTCGATCCGGGTCATCCAGAAAGGGTCGCTCCGGAGGAAGACGCTGAGCTGCAGCATGCCGGCGGACAAAGCGCTGTCCACGCCCTGCATCCTGAATTTCGCCGCGGGATAATCGGTGAAGACCGGCAGCCGCGCCGCGAACTGGTCCTGCAACGGCAGCTGTACACCTACGCTGTCGACATAAAAGCTGTTGCCTTCGCGGGTGAAGATGCGAGCGACGGGTATTCGTTCATAGACCTTCACCTGCAGAATTCCATTGTTGTCGAAGAACAATTGGGCGTCTTTTATCCAGATATCCTTTCTCAGCGCCGTCTCCAGCCGCCTGAGATCGAAGGATTGGATAGGCCGGCGCTGGTGTTCGTCCGCGCCGGCAGCCAGCAGCAGATCGGTGATGTCTTTGCGGTCGATGAAGGTACCCGCGTGGGTTGCGCCGCCGATGGTGATACGCCAGCCCTTACAGGTATTGCTGTTGCGATAACGAATGGCTGCCACCAGCAAGACCAGCACGGCGGTGCCTGCGATCGTCCAACAGACGGTCGTCAGGATCTTTCCGATATGTGATCTAATGGCCATTTTTTTCTTTTTTTGAGACCCGCCCAACGGCCCTTCGGGCCGTCAGACGGGTACAAAGCGTGCCCGGGTTAGTAATAGTCCCGTTCACAATAGCAGCTGCTTTATGGGTTCGATCAACGTGTCAATATCTCCCGCGCCGGCGGTGATCCATAATCCGGAGCCTTCGCCGACAACAACTTTATCTTTCAGGGTCGCCAGGAGCTGGTTCTTGTCAACCTGGCGGACCTTGCCTTTTGTCATTTTTTCCGCTATCAACCTGCTGCTCACGCCTGCGATGGGTAATTCGCGGGCGGGGTAGATGGGCAGCAGGAACACTTCATCCGCGAGGTCCAGGCTTACAGCGAAGCCGTCGGCGAAGTCGCGGGTACGGGTAAACAGGTGCGGCTGGAAAATGACGGTACATTTCATATCCGCGAACAATTCTTTAGCGCCGCTGATCAGGGCCCTCAGCTCTTCCGGATGGTGCGCATAGTCATCGACATAGACCCGGGTCGGCGTCTTGATAATATATTCGAACCGTCTTTTGACGCCTCTGAAGGCGGCGAGCGCGGCGACTATCTTATCACCGCCGATACCTAGCCGGTGGGCGACGGCGATGGCGGCTGTGGCATTCTCCACGTTATGGCGTCCCCCCATCGTCAGGATCAGATGATCGAGGCTCCATTCGCGCATCCGGACGCTGAATAGGTAGTCGCCCTGGTCGATCCGGATATCTGCGGCCGTGACATCGGCGTGATCGTCAGGATCGGACGAATAGGTCAAATGATTTTTCGTCCGAAAATCGGATTCGCGCTCCAGACCCTTTCGTGTCAGCAGCGTCCCGCCGGGTTTCAGCCGGCCGCTGAAATCGACAAAGGCATCCATGACAGCCTCCTCCGTGCCATAGATATCGAGATGATCGGCATCCATCGCGCTGATCACCGCAATATCCGGGCTCAAGCGAAGAAAGCTACGATCGTATTCATCCGCCTCGATGACACATACATTCCGGGGATCGCTCCAGTAATTGCTGTCATAGTTGACGGCGATGCCTCCCAGAAAGGCATTACAACCATATTCACTATGACGAAGGATATGCGCGATCATCGTACTGATCGTCGTCTTACCGTGCGTCCCGGCGACACATATATTAAAAGAACTATTCGTGATCAAACCCAGCACCTCGCTCCTTTTCATCATTGTCATCCCGTGCTCCTGATAGTATACCAGCTCCTTATGATCCTTCGGTACCGCCGGCGTATATACGACCAGTTCGGGGTGCGGAGGTATGAGGTTGAGGTCTTCTTCATAGTGAATGGCGATGCTTTCGTTTACAAGCTGACGGGTCAGCAGGGTTTCCGTCCTGTCATATCCCGATACCGTCTTTCCGTGGAAAACGAAGTACCGGGCCAAAGCACTCATCCCTATGCCACCGATGCCGATAAAATATACCGTCCTTATGTCCTTAAACTCCATCATTGTCGGATCGTCCTCAATATATCCGCCGCGATACGGTCGCCGGCGTCGGTGATGGCCAATCGGCCGATATTAGCTTTCAATGTCGCCTGTCTTGTCTTGTCCATGCATAGGGCCAGGACCGTCTGCACCAAAATATTTTTAGCCTCGGCGTCCCTGACGAGGAGACCGGCGTTCTTGCTTACCAGGTTTTGCGCGTTCACCGTCTGGTGGTCTTCCGCCGCAAAAGGGAAGGGTACGAAGACGACGGGTTTTGCGGCGACACATAGTTCGGCGATGGACATAGCACCAGACCGGGAGATCACGACGTCGGCGGCGGCGAAAGCGTATTCCATCTGCGGGATGAAATCTGCCGTCCAGACATCTTTTCGCGCCGCGCAAAGCGCGGCAGCATTGGCTGCGAATGGCTTGCCCGTCTGCCAGATCAGCTGGGCCCGGGTCTCATGGCGCGCGAATTCGTCGAGATGAGCCGCGATGGCTTCGTTGATCCCTTTGGCTCCCAGCGAGCCTCCTGTCGAAAGCACGATGGGCAGCGCGGGGTCGAAACCGAAGAAACGCGATCCTTCCTCATGGGTGATCCGGCTTTGCACGATGTTGCTGCGTACGGGATTTCCCGTGACAAGGATGCGGTCCGCGGGAAAGAAGGCCGACATACCGTCGCTGGCGACGAAAATGCGGGTGGCTTTTTTCCCCAATAAGATATTGCTCTTACCTGCGAATGAATTGCTTTCGTGGATGAAGGTGGGGATCCTTTTCGCCTGTGCGGCCCGCAGCACGGGGAAGCTGGAATATCCTCCTACCCCGATGACGGCATCGGGCCGGAACCTGCGCAGGATACGGTTCACCTGGATGAAGCTGCGGATCAGCTTGAAAGGCAAACCTGCATTTTTGATCAGGGAAGTTCTATTGAAGCCCGCGATGTCTATCCCTTCGATACGATAGCCTGCCTGGGGTATCTTCTCCATTTCCATCTTGCCCTTTGCGCCGACGAACAATAGTTCGATGGTTGGGTCTTGCCGCTGTAGTGCGGCGGCAATCGCCACCGCCGGGAAGATATGACCGCCCGTACCACCTCCTGCTATGATAATGCGTTTATTCATCGGGTGAGCCCTCCAGATGCTCTTGTTCCACATTGCGTGCGACGCTGAGGATAATGCCGATGGCCAGACAGGTGAACAGGAATGAGCTGCCCCCCATGCTCACCAGCGGAAGGGTGACCCCGGTGACGGGAAATAAATTGACATTCACCGCCATATTCGCCAGCGCCTGGATGACCAGCGTAAAGCTGAGCCCCAGGGCAAGAAAAGCCCCGAAAGCGAACGGACACCTTCTGAATATCCGGATGCTGCGCAACAGGAAGACGAGATAGATCAGCACGATGAACAACCCGCCCGCGAGACCATATTCTTCGATGATGATGGCATAGATGAAATCAGAGTAAGGGTGCGGAAGGAAATTACGTTGACGGCTGTTGCCGGGTCCGAGACCCAGGAAACCGCCATTGGCAATAGCGATCTTAGCCTGGTTGGTTTGATAGTTGTTGTCGTCGCTTTCTTCTTTGCCGCCATAGATAAAGGTTTCCACGCGGCTGATCCAGGTATCTACGCGGATGAAGATATGTGAACGTCCCTCGGTCTTCGGTTTCTCGAACGAATTGCCGTGGGATCCGTGCCGAAGGGCAGCGGCGCCGACAAGCAGCGCAACCGGAATAGCCGCAATGAGGATGGTCAGCAACAGGTGTTTGGCACGGACGCGTCCGATGAACAGCAGCATCAGGCTGGTGGCGCCGGTAAGCAGTGCCGTGCTGAGGTTAGCGGGTGCGATCAGCAGACAGATGAGCCCAACGGGGATGATCACGGGGAGGAATCCACTTCGAAAATCCTTGATGACCTCCTGTTTTTTGCTCAGTTGCCGGCTGAGGTACATGAATAAAGCCAGCTTGGCCAGATCGGAGGTCTGGAAGGTGAGATTGATGATCGGGAGACGGATCCAGCGGCTGCCTTCGTTGAGCTGCACGCCAAAGAAAAGGGTATATAATAACAAGGGAATGGAAATGACGAAAAGGATCGCCGCCACCCTTGAATAAATGGTATAGTTAACCTGGTGGGCGAAGTAAATGATCCCGATCCCGACGAGGATAAAGGCGAATTGCTTGAACAGGTAGATCTCGGTATTGCCTTTATACATCTTGTAAGCGAGCAGGCCCGTGCTGCTGTACACGACCAACAATGACACCAGCGCAAGGAGGAATACGGCGGTCCAGATGACCTTGTCCCCTTTTGTCCTCGACCGGAGGCTATCGAATGGTGTTCTTTCTATCGTCGTCGTATTGCTCATCGCTTATTATAGATCGCGGACAGCCTCCTTGAACTGTCGTCCCCTGTCTTCATAATTTTTAAAAAGATCGAAGCTGGCGCAGGCGGGGCTAAGGAGGACGACATCGCCTTTGACTGCGAAGTGAAAGGCCGCCTTGACGGCTTCAGCGGCGCTGGCAGTATTGACCATCAACGGCACGTCCTGCTGGAATGCTTCGTGGATCTTCCGATTGTCAATACCCATGCAGACGATGGCTTTCACTTTTTCCCTGACCAGATCGCGGATGAGCGAGTAATCATTCCCTTTGTCGACGCCGCCGAGGATGAGGATGGTGGGTTTTTCCATGCTTTCCAGTGCATACCAGGTACTGTTGACATTGGTCGCCTTGGAATCGTTGATGAATTCCACTCCCCTTACGGTGCTGACATATTCCATGCGATGCTCGAGGGCCTCGAAGCTCTGGATGGCTTCCCGGATCTTCTCCTTCCTGATCCCCACGGTGGCGGATGCGATGCCTGCTGCCATAGTGTTGTATTGATTGTGAATGCCTTTGAGGGCAAAATCATAGATGCTCATTTGCAGTTTCTCATTTCCCGCGTTGATGTTCATTTGTCCTTTACTGATGAATCCTCCGTTGTTGGTTTCCTGTTGCATGGTAAATGGTAATGGGTTAGAGTGAATTTGAAAACTTTCAATATGCTTTTGGATCACAGGG
This sequence comes from Puia sp., assembly GCA_036010185.1. Taxonomy (GTDB): domain Bacteria; phylum Bacteroidota; class Bacteroidia; order Chitinophagales; family Chitinophagaceae; genus Puia. The sequence goes on along the minus strand of DASYSV010000360.1, from coordinate 6,054 downwards.
TCGTCTTCGTTATAAATAAAATAGTCCTCATTGGTCTGGTTCATCGTGATCCGGAACTTGCTTGCGATGTAATTCCCGAACTTGTAATCATACCGGTCGAGATGATCTTCGGTGATATTGGTCAGCACAGCTACATCCGGTCTGAAGGTCATGATATCGTCGAGCTGGAAACTACTGATCTCCACCACATACCATGGTTTCGGGTCTTCCGCCACCTGGCGGGCGAGCGAATACCCGATGTTTCCTGTCAGCGCGCAGTCCAGCCCACCATGGCGACAGATGTGGTAGGTCATTGCCGTGGTCGTGGTTTTGCCATTGCTGCCGGTGATGCCGATGATGCGGCTATCGCCTTTATACCGGTAAGCGAGCTCGATCTCGCTGATGACCGGGATGTCTTTGGCACGGACCTGTTTGACGATGGCCGCTTTTTCAGGGATGCCGGGGCTTTTCATGACTTCGTCGGCGCTTAGGATAAGGGCTTCGGTGTGCGCGCCTTCTTCGAAGGCGATGTCTTGTTGTTTCAGCGTGTTCCGGTAGTCATCTTTCAACGGGCTGCCGTCGCTGACGAAAACGTCATAACCTCGTTGCTGCGCCAGTATCGCCGCACCTACACCGCTTTCTCCACCACCGAGTATGACCAAACGTTTTGACATAATGATTCCAGTTGGGAGTCGGATTTAGGGGGTTTTTCAAAAGCATAGAAATTACTGCACCACAATTCTTTTACATCGGTTTGTCATGACGCCTGCGGGGTAGAAACCGGGCGGCGGTGGTTTTTCATAACGCCGTTTTATCTGATCTTCAATGTCGCTATCGCAAAGGCTACGCAAAGGATCGTTACGATCCAGAACCTCGTCACGATCTTGCTCTCATGATATCCCAGCTTCTGATAATGGTGATGCAGGGGGCTCATGAGGAAGATCCTTTTCCCATCGCCGTATTTCTTTTTCGTATACCTGAAATAGCTGACTTGTATAATTACGCTCAGGCTCTCCACCAGGAACACGCCGCAGAAGATGGGTATCAGCCATTCCTTCCGGACGATGATGGCGAGGGCGGCAATGATGCCGCCAAGCGTCAGGCTTCCCGTATCGCCCATGAACACCTGCGCCGGGTAGGCGTTATACCAGAGAAAGCCTACGCAGGCCCCGATGAGCGCGCCGATAAATATGGACAGCTCGCCCAGGTTGGGGATGTACATGATGTTGAGATATTCCGCGAAACGGATATTGCCGCTGGCATACGCGAACACCCCGAGACAGGCGCCCATGATCGCGCTGGTGCCGGTGGCCAGGCCATCCAATCCGTCGGTGAGATTGGCCCCGTTGGATACCGCCGTGATGATAAAGATCATGATCACGATATAGAGTACCCAGGTCAGGCCACGCATGGCGGTCGGCAGGAGCTTGGAATAATTGAACTCATGGTTCTTAACGAAGGGGATGGTCGTGATAGGTTCCTTCGCTTCCACAAAGAACTTTTTCTCCTTATCCAGCGTAACGACCTTGATACCCGTGGTATCGGACGGCAAAGTTTGTCCGACGTATTCGCGCCATACCCGCGTGTTGCTATTGAAATAGAGTGTACAGCCGACGACAACACCCAGCACTACCTGCCCCAGGATCTTGAACCATCCCGCCAGTCCATCCTTATCTCCTTTCTTATAAGGAATGCCTTGCTCTTTGGCGATGCGTTTGGCCCTGAGCTTCAGAAAATCGTCGATGAAACCGATGAGACCCAGCCAAATAGTGCTGAAGATCATCAGGCGGATATAGACCTTGTGCAGATCGGCAAGCAGGAAGGTGGGAATGAGGATGGCCAGTATAATGATGAAGCCCCCCATTGTCGGAGTGCCCTTTTTTTGCTGTTCGCCGGCCAGGCCCAGGTCGCGGACCGTCTCCCCGATCTGTTTTTTGACCAGTGCGCGGATGAGGTTCTTTCCGAAGATCATGCTGATGATGAGAGAAAAGACGACGGCCAGCAATACGCGGGAGGTAATGAACTGGAAGAGTGCACCCCCCGGTATCTTTATACCGTTTTGTCTGAACCATTCAAATAAAGAATACAGCATGTCTCTTCGTTTACTTATCCAACAATTCGAAAAACTCCATCAACACCGATTTATCGTCGAAGGGATGTTTCACCCCTTTTATTTCCTGGTATTTCTCATGGCCTTTCCCCGCAACCAGCAGGATGTCGTCAGGACCGGCCAGGTTAAGCGCGGTGCGGACGGCCTCTTTGCGATCGGTGATCACCATATATTTTCTTTTTTGCGCCGTACTCAGGCCGTCCTCCATATCGCGAATGATCTGATCCGGGTCTTCGCTCCGGGGATTGTCGGAAGTGAAGATCGCCTTGTCGCTGTATTCGCAGGCAGCGGCGCCCATCAGCGGCCGCTTGGTCTTATCGCGGTCGCCGCCGCACCCGACGACGGTAATGATCTTCTCATGACCTTTGCGCAAACGCTGGATCGTAGTGAGAACATTGATCAGGGCATCCGGCGTATGGGCGTAGTCGACGATGGCAATAATCTTTTCTTTCGGCGATACGCTGTAATCGAATCGGCCCTCGGCGCCGGTGAGTGTGCTAAGGCAGCGAAGGATCTCGCTGCGTTCAAGTCCCAGGCAGATGGCCGCTCCATATACCGCCAGCAGATTGTAGGCATTGAACTCGCCTATCAGCCGGAAATGCACCTCCTGGTCGTTGATCGTCATAACCAGACCGGTGAGGTTGTTCTCGAGGATGCGGCCCTTGAAATCGGCTATCGTTTTAAGGCTATAGAGATATTTTTTCGCGGGCGTGTTCTGCAGCATGACGCCGCCCCGTTTGTCGTCGGCGTTCGAGATGGCGAAAGCGTTGGAAGGCAGCGAGTCGAAAAAGGATTTCTTGACACGGATGTATTCGTCGAAAGTCTTGTGGTAATCGAGGTGGTCGTGCGTAATGTTGCTGAATAGCCCCCCGGCGAAGTAAAGTCCGGCGATACGGTGCTGGTGGATGGCATGCGAGCTGGTCTCCATGAAGACATGGGTACAGCCTTCGTCCAACATTTGTTTCAGCAGGGCGTTGAGCTGGAGGGCATCGGGGGTGGTATGGGTGGCCGGTATGACGCGGTCGCCGATATGATTTTCCACCGTGCTCAACAGCCCGCATTTATAGTCCAGCGCCGAGAAGAGCTTGAACAATAAAGTGGCGATGGTCGTCTTGCCATTGGTTCCCGTAACGCCTACCAGCTTCAGGTGTTCGGAGGGCTGCCCATAGAAATTGTGGGCGATGATACCCGCCGCCATTGCCGAGTCTTCCACCTGGACATAGGTGACGTTGTCCTGCAGGGTACCGGGCAGATCCTGGCAGACGATGGCCGTGACGCCGGAGGCGACCGCCTGCGGTATGAAACCATGGCCATCGATATGGGTGCCCTTCACTGCGATGAAGAGAGAACCCGGGCCGGCCTGCCGGGAATCCGTTTGCAGGCGTTCGATGGTCCTGTCACGAACGCCACGGATATCCCGGATGCTCACTTTGTACAATATCTCCTGCAGTTGCGCCATTCTCCTGGTTACATCAATCGAGTTGAATAAATATGGTTTCCTTTTTTTGCAACGCCGTACCCGGCTCCGGACTTTGCGATCTCACTTTACCGCTGCCCTTTACCGAAACGCGGAGGTCCTTACTCTCGAGGGCATACAGGGCGTCTTCCAAACCCATGCCTTTAACATCGGGTATCGATTGGGCGGGAACAGGTTTAGCTGGCGGGAGCGGGGTGGGTAGGGATTGGGGGGTACCGGTGACTGCTATGCCGGCGTCCGGATCGGCGCTCATCAGCCTGTCGGCCACTTCCTTGAAAACGGGCGCCGCCACTTTAGCTCCGTAAAAAGTCTTCGCGAAAGGTTTGTTCTTGATCACCACGATACAGGAATATTTCGGGGCATTGGCCGGGAAATAGCCTACAAAGGAGGATTGATAAATATGTTCCGCGTATCCATGTGAGCCGTTGGCGACGAGCGCGGTACCGGTCTTACCCGCCACCTTATAAAATGAATTTTTGAATACGCCGGTAGCCGTACCATCGGGATCGTCGCATACGCCGGCCAGGCATTGCTGTAGCTGGTGGAGTGTGGATTCGCTGCAGATGGGATCCACAAGGGTCGTCGGTTCAAAGGTTCTGAGAGCATTACCCGATTCTTCCACTGCGCTGACGAGATAAGGTTTCATCATCCGGCCGTCGTTGGCGACCGCATTATAAAGGGTCAGCGTCTGTAGCGGAGTGATCAGGATTTCGTAACCGAAAGCCATCCACGGGAGAGCGGTCGCGCTCCATGTCCTGGACTTCGGGGTGATGAGCACAGGGTTGGCTTCACCGGCGAGATCCACGCCCGTACGACGGTCGAGATGAAGCCGGCGGAGATGGTCGATGAATTGTCCGGGGTTTGCAGCATAATGGGCTACCGCCAGCTTGGCCATGCCCACATTGGAGCTGATCTCGAAAGCTTCCTTGATCGAAAACGATTTGCTGGCGTGGGGTTCCGCATCGTATACTGTGCGCCCGCCTATCTTCCAGCTACCGCCTTCGAGATCGATCCGGTCGTTCAGCGACACTTTTTTGTCTTCGAGCAGGGAGAGGAGGGTCGCCAACTTAAAGGTCGATCCCGGTTCGGTGGCGCGGATGGCGTAGTTGAGGTCCTCCCAATAAGTACCGTCGGGTTGGAGACCGAGATTAGCAATCGCCCTGATCTTGCCCGTTGCCACCTCCATCACAATGCAGGTGCCGTGTTCGGCCTGATTGGCCTGGAGCTCTTCCCGCAGGGCGTTTTCGACGATGTCCTGGATATTGACATCCAGCGTCGTAACGATATCCTTTCCATTCACCGACTCGATCTCGTATCCTTCAACGGGGATATAGGCGCCGCCGGCGATATAGCGTACGAGACGACGGCCGGTAACGCCTTTGAGCAGGGTATCGTAGGTGCGTTCGAGCCCTACGTTTTGCGCATTCGTTCTTGCCAGGCCAATGGTACGATTGGCCAGCAAGCCGAACGGATTCAATCTTTTATTCAGTACCTCGGCAATAAAGCCGCTGCGGTTGCGACCCTCGCGGACGAGAGGCAGGCCGCGGAGCTTGCGATATTTCTCGAAGGAAACGTTCGATTGGAGGAGGTAGTACCGGTCGACCGAACGATAGCCTTTCTGCAATTGCTTTTTATACGCGGCCGCGGTCTTGTCGCCGAACAGCGAGGCCAGACCCATCGAAAGTGAATCGAGGTTGGTGGTGAACCGGCGGCCGTTCTTTTCCCGGAGGCCATCGGCGCCGAAATCGACATAGATATTGAACCAGGGCAGCGAAGTGCTGAGGATCGAGCTGTCCGCGCTGTAGATGGTGCCGCGTTCGGCATCCAGCTCCTCGAACTTCTGGTGGAGGCTGTCGCTGAGGCCTTTCCAGTGGGCGCCCTGTATCCGCTGGATATACACGACCTTTCCCAGCACGACGAGGCTCAGCGCCACGATGCCAAGAAAGCAGAGGTAGACCCTCCATAATATGTCGCGTTTGACTTCCATCTCCTTTTGATTTTGAGCCGCCTTACGGCGGCCCCCATCTAATTATTGTCCTTCGGACGAGCCGCCTCCGGCGGCACCTGGCTGTCGACGAGAATGTACGGAGGATGCGTCAGCTCTTTAAGCCCGAAGGGCTCAACCGCCTTGGCCAGCTCGCTTTGTTTACTCCGGAACATCACTTCGCTTTTCAGCGTTTTGTATTCGTATTGCAATTCTCTCAACTCTTTATCGGTGCGCGTCAGATCGCGCGAGATCTTATCGGCATAATGGCCGTTATAGATGTAGACCACCGCCAGCACGGCCAGGAACAGGAAGAAGCCGATGTTCTTCATGATCCATCGATAGCCGAGCAGAGATGGTTTCCATTTGGTCATTTTATACACGTTGTGCGGCACGTAGCTTTGCGCTACGCGATCGCGGGTTTTCTTTCAATTCGGTATCCCCGGGGGTCACCGGTTTTTTTGTGATCGCTTTTAACAGGGGGGGTGTCTTTGTTTGTCCGAA
>DASYSV010000355.1:0-5758 GCA_036010185.1 Puia sp. | reverse complement strand
GCCTTTTTCGTATAGTCGGCCTCCGTGCGAACAACGAGCATGGACACGGGTGGTTGGGATTCGTTTGCGGCCGCCATGGCGAGGACGCCGGTGCTCATTTCCGCCGCCATGCTCAGACAGGCGAAATAGGTGGACCGAAAGGGGTTGCGCGTGAACCATTTGTAGGGAACGGTGACCGCGCAGTGATCGGTGTCGGCCTCGACCACGCGGAGGCCCGAGAAGAGGGCGCTGGGGAGATTGGTCAGCAAGAAGAGACGCGATTTCAGAGGATGGCGGATGGCGCTGAAAAAGGCGGAGTTGGTCATGATCTTATTTTTTACTGATTTCTACGATGGTGGCCACCACGCTGTTGGGGCGGGGATCCGGGACCGTGAACTGCATATTGCCTTTGGCCGAGCTCTTGAAGTCTACATGCTTCAGCAGGCGGTCTGCAAGGGCCGCGTCGACGCGGACGCCATAATCCTGACCAGGATTCGCGCTGATGGTCTTGTTGAGCGCATACCAGTCCAACGGTTGGCGGCTGACGACGACGGCCATTTCATCACGATTTCCGATGCTATCCGGCATCATACTTTTATCTCTCGGGAAGAGCCGGTAGCCGGTGATGCCGCAGAAGGGAGAATATTTCGATTTTTGTGGTTCGCCCGTTGCAGGATATGGGAAAAGAGTATAGCTGGTGCCATCCGTCTCCTTTCCGAAGACATACACGTAGCATTCGCTGCGGTTGCGGACCTCCATTTTAAAACGCGTGCCCATTTTTACGGGATCGACGGTCTCGAAGACATTGGAAGTTTTGATCTGTAAAGGAATATAGCCGCCTGAGACGGTCTTGTCGCCTTCATAATGTATCTGTACCAGCCCGATCTCGCAGGAGAAAGGTTCGGTCGCGGCGGCGCCGGTACGTGCCATGGGTTCGATGCCATACGCCTCCCGGACGAAGAATCTGAAATCCGGGTAGCGCACCCAGGCGAATCCGTTGTTGCCCCATTTGGGGCCCCAGCTGTTCATGATCAGGAAGGCGCCGCCGTATTTCCTGTCGTCATATCCTACCACGCATTGTGCGTGGCCGCCGAAGCCGAGGAGGCTTCGGTCATCGGGTGTAGGCTGCCAGAGGTCCTGGCCCGCCATGGGCTGCATGTAACTGCCCCCCACCATCATGCCGATGACCACGGGGGCGCCCTGAGAGATATTCTCCTTGATGGCATGGAGATCGATGACATTGTTGCGATCCCCGGGCGTGAGACGGTTGAAACCGCGCATTTTATATTGCCGCGCCTCATCCAGCAGCTGCTGGTCGGGTTGTTTCGAACAGTCCTGGTCGTTATAGGGGAACTGGTCATACGGAATGCTGCCGCTATTGGTCATGAATTCCATGGCGCGTTCGATATACGACCCGTCGCAGTTGTCGATCCCGATCTGGTTATAGAGAAAGGAGGGGCTGAAGCGCAGGCTGTTGGGGTCGGCGCCCGTCCGTGCCGCCTCTTCGATGGTACGGGCGGCATAGGCACTGCTCCAGGCGACACAGCTTCCCTGATGGCCCTGGTCTCCGACGGCGGGTGCATATCTCTGGAGATTGGCAGCCTCGGGAAGCGGGTTTTTTGTAGAATCGGCTGAGAGGCCCTCGTAGATGCTAGCTTTTTCGAATTGACGGGGATCGAGGAATCCGCCGGTGAAAAGGCGTTGGGCAACGTTGTGAAGGGGTCCGGTTCCGCCGTTTGGGTTACAGCCGGGGCGACCTAATAAAAAAAAGCCGCCTCCCAGGATGATCAGAAGGAAGATGAGGCCGCGTCCGCGGAAGAGCCCGAGCAGCAGGAGCAGCAGACCGATGAGTCCGCCTCCGCCGCCACCTCCTCCCGAGTCGTAACCGCCGCCTCCGCCGTTGTCGCCACTGTTTTCTTCGGAGTCGCGTGGATCGTCGACCATTCTTATGGGCATGGGATAAAAGTTTTACCTAAATGTAAAACTTTTTGCGCAGGGGATGGGCGGTTAGAGCTCTACCTGGTTGCGCAGCAGATCTTCGAAGGTATCCCGGCGGCGGATGAGATGCGCCTGGCCGTCTTTGAGGAGAACCTCGGCGGGTTTGTAGCGCGAATTGAAATTGGAGGACATCTCGAATCCATAGGCGCCGGCGTTGTAGAAAACGAGATAATCGCCCTCGCGGACTTCGCTGATACTGCGGTCCCAGGCGAAGGTATCGGTCTCGCAGATATTGCCGACCACGGAATAGCGTTTGTGCGCGCCGTGCGGGTTGCTGACGTTGACGATCCGATGATATGCGTCGTAGAACATGGGGCGGATGAGGTGATTGAATCCGCTGTCGATGCTGACGAAAGTCGCGGCGTCGGTCTGTTTGAGGACATTGACCTTCGTGATGAAATAGCCGCATTCGCTGACGAGGAATTTTCCGGGTTCGAACCAGACTTGTAATGGTCGGTTGCCGGGGTTCGGATGGTTTTCGAAGGCTTGTTTGACCTTTTTGGCCAGCTCGGAGATATTGGTCTCCCCGTCGCCGTCTTTATACGGCACCTTGAATCCGCCGCCGAGGTCGATGAATTGGAGCTCTTTGAATTTCGGGATGAGGTCGAAGAGGATCTCGATGCCTTTGACGAAGACGTCGACGTCCTTGATCTCGCTGCCGGTATGGATGTGGAGGTCGGCGATGCGGAGATCATATTTGTTCACGAGGTCCAGCACCTTGTCGATCTGGTCGACGGGGATGCCGAATTTGCTTTTGTCGTGACCCGTGGAGATCTTCAGGTTACCGCCGGCCATGATATTGGGGCGGAGACGCACGCCTACCGGGTAGGAGTGACCGTATTTTTGTCCGAATTTTTCGAGATTGGAGAGGCTGTCGATATTGATGATGACGCCGAGTTCTTTGGCTTGCGCTATCTCGTCGAAGCCGATGCCGTTGGACGTATACAGGATGCGGTTGGGCGTGAAGCCGGCATGGAGCGCGAGGCGGACCTCATTGATGCTGCTGCAGTCGACATTGGCGCCGAGGCTATGGACGTATTTTAAGATGTTGATGTTGGTGAGGGCCTTGCAGGCATAAAAGAAGACGGTGTTGCTGTCGCTGAATGCGGTGGTCAGCTTGAGGTATTGTTCTTTGATCTTTTCGGCGTGATAGACGTACAGGGGTGTTCCGAATTGTTGGCCGAGTGTGATCAGGTATTGGGGGTCTGGCTGTTGGGACATGGGTAGGGAATTTAGGGTTGGGGGTCGTCGTCCGACTCGTCTGATGCGGGGTCGTGCGTGGGTGTGGCGGGGTGCGGGGATGGGTCGGGGTGCGTGGGTGCGGCGTCGGCTTCCGCCGGTGCTGGCGCGGATGCGGCGGAGTGCGTGGGTGCGGCGGGGTGCGGGGGTGCGGCGTCGGCTGTTGCGTCGGGCTCTTGGGCAGGAGCTGGTTCGGGTGCGGCGGAGTGCGTGGGTGCGGCGGGGTGCGGGGGTGCGGCGGCTTCGCCTGTCCCGGGCGAGAACTCATCATCTGCAAATGGAGGCGGCACCATCGTCGGCTCGACCAGTGTCTCGGCGAACACTTCTTTCAGTTTCGGAAGATCCTCGGAGGAATTGATCCCGAAATAGTCCATGAAGGTCTTCGACGTCCCATAGACCAGCGGCTTGCCGGGCATATTCTCGTTGCGGCCGGAGATGACGACCAGCTCTTTTTCGAGCAGCTTCTGGATCGAATAATCGCTGTTTACGCCGCGGATGGATTCGATCTCCCCTTTGGTAATGGGTTGCTTATAAGCAATGATAGACAGGGTCTCCAGCGCGGCCGACGACAGGCGTTTGAGGAACTTTTCCCCGTTGAGCTGGGCTACCGTCTTGTGATAATCTTTCTTGGTGAGGAATTGCCATCCTCCACCGCTCTCGCGGACTTCGAAAGGATAGAATTCGGAGGCATATTTTTCGATGATGCCGTCGAGCGAGGTCTGGATCTGTTCGAGCGTCAGCTTTTCCTCCATGAAGCCGAATGCGTTGTTGAGCAGCTCGGTGATCTCCATGGAGGTCAGCGGCTTGTCGCTGGCGAATATCAACGCTTCGATATGGGGGATGATGTTTCCGATTTCCATAATGTGTACTCTTCTCTGCTTATCCCTGGAGCGCTGCGGCGCCGCTAACGATCTCAGTAAGCTCGGTCGTGATGGCAGCCTGACGCGCGCGGTTATAGGACAGGCGCAGGACCTTCAGCATTTCATTGGCGTTGTCGCTGGCCTTATCCATGGCGGTCATCCGGGCGCCGTGCTCGGAGGCATTGGCGTCGAGGACGGCCTTATACAGTTGGGTATTGAGGATCTTCGGCATGAGCTCGGTGATGAGCACTTCTTTGCCGGGTTCGAAAATAAAATCGCTTTTGGTTGCGCCGGGCTTCTTTTCCACCTTCGGTATCGGGAGGAACCGCTCCGAAACGAAGGTCTGCGTAGCGGCGTTCCGGAACTGGCTATACACGATCTCCACCACATCGAATTCCTTGTTCGCGAAGGCCTTTACCGCGGCCTGTGCGGCGGCCTGCACGTGCTGAAAATCGAGGTGAAGGAAGATGTCCTTATATGTATCGGTGACCTTGTAGTTATTCTTTTGGAAATGCTCATAGCCCTTTTTGCCGATGCTCCAGATGGTAACGTTGCCTTTGGCGGACTGGGATGAATATTTCTCACGAATGGTGGCCTTTGCCAGTTTGATAACATTGGCATTGTAGGCACCGGCCAGACCGCGGTCGCTGGTAATAACGATGAGAAGGACTTTTTCGACGGGGCGTTCAATGGCAAGGTCCATCCCCAAATCGCCCTCGGAATTGCTGACGATGTTGCTGAGCAGCTCCTGCAGCTTCTGGGCATAGGGACGCATCTGGATGATGGCATCCTGAGCCCGGCGAAGTTTCGCAGCGCTGACCATCTTCATGGCCTTGGTGATCTGTTGGGTGTTCTGAATGGACTTGATCCGATTGCGTACCTCTTTGAGTTGTCCTGGCATAGGTTTCTAAAATGGGTGCAAAAATAGCGCAAAGACGGGAAAAAACCATGTCGTGGCCACCGATTTCCGCGTCCGATCGGCCGAAAATTGCGAAATATTATGGATTTTTGCAGTCCAACTATGATAAAGAAAGGATCTAACGGGCGTAAAACCGCCGCTACGCGCAAACCGGGAAAGACCGGCGCAACGGGTATCATCAAGAAGACTGACAAAACGGAACGGCCGGTGCGGACCGGAAAGACGGGACCTACGGGTATCATCCGTGAGACAGGCACGAATGGCATGACGGATATGGTCAATGGGGTTGAGTCTACGACAGGCGGTGCACGGAAGCCTGCATCTGCGGGCATAAAAGTGAGAGGCGGGAAATCCCAACCCTCCGGCAACGGTGCGAAGGGTGGCAAAAAGCGCGTACCGGTGATCCTCGTCACCAATGACGACGGTATCAGCGCTCCCGGCATCCGCAACCTGGTGGAGGCCGTCAAAGGCCTGGGAAAAGTCGTGGTCGTGGCTCCCGACAAGCCGCAATCCGGGATGGGTCATGCCATTACCATCGGCAATCCGCTGCGTCTGACGCCGATGCATCATCTTTTCGAAGGAGTGGAGGCCTGGTCCTGCTCCGGGACGCCCGTGGATTGCGTAAAGCTGGCCGTGGACAAGGTCTTGCGGCGCAAACCGGATCTCTGTCTCAGCGGGATCAATCATGGGGCCAACCATTCGATCAACGTAATCTATTCGGGGACCATGTCGGCGGCCGTAGAGGCGGCCATCGAAAGCATTC
>DASYSV010000342.1:0-7023 GCA_036010185.1 Puia sp. | reverse complement strand
GGGCTGCTCGAATAAATGACATAAGCCTTGCTCAGCACTTTTTTGTACTTCAGGTTGTAGGGCCTTAACAGATCGTCCAAAAAATCCTCGACGGATTTGTATTTGTCAACGTCGATGATCACCCGCGCACCGGGCAACACTTTGGTCTCGTAAATGAAGTCCACATCGAAGGTCTTCCTGGCGTCCTGCAGGATGCTGGAGATAGTGCGGGCCTGGCTCCGCTGGTCGTGCAAGCCGGCCCCAGACACATTGACCTGCGAATAGGACGTCAGCCAGGCATTTGTCTGTGAACGCGCGTTCATCAGGCCGCTCGAGCCCAGAAAGAACAGGGCAAAAAGCAGCAGCTTACCCCTCAAGGTTTCATTTCTCATATGGCGTTTGTTTTAACTGGTGTTTGGTTTAATGATAGCTCACATGAATGATATTGTTCCCGGTACGCATCGCATATCCCGTTGACGCCTCCAGCACTTTGACCATTTCATCGATATTCCGCACACGCACATCCCCTGATATGGTGAATCGAAGCATCGCCGGATCTTCCACCTCCATTTTATATCCATAGGTGTCCTCTACCATCGTCGCGATCTCGCCAAGCGTGGTACCGTCGAAATGGAAGGCATGTCTCGTCCAGCCCGAATGCGTCGCCACATCCTTATCTTCATTGATGCTTGTTCTGTGATCTGCGCCGACGACGACCACCTGTCCCGGCCGCAATATCATCCCCGCTTTTTTCTCCAGCACTACCGTATCGGACCCATGCATCGACAGACGTACCTTCCCCTCTTCCAGCGAAACTACCGCCTGCTCTCTTCTCGTGTTGACGTTAAACCGGGTCCCCAACACCTCTACGTCCACCTGACGGGTATGTACGACAAACTTCTCCACGGTCGACGGCTTCTTCCGCACCTGGAAATACGCCTCTCCTTCCAGCCAAACCTGGCGCCCATCCGCATCCGTCCACTGCTCGGGCATACGCATCGAAGAATTGGCATTCAGGGTGACGACCGAACTGTCGGGAAGGATAATGTTCTTGATCTCTCCATAACCCGTCCGTATGACGGCATACTGGGCATGCCCGGTACGGTTGGCGATCCACCATACACCTGTCGCAACGACAGCCAGGGATGCAGCCACTGCCGATACCCTCACCCAGCGGATAACCCTTCCCCGGATAGCCCTCACCGGTGCAGTCTCGTTTCTCCTCATCCCCTCTTCCACCGCCCTCCAGTTGGCCTCCCGAAGCTCGTCGCTCACCGGTCGGGAACGAAACCCGAATGGCAGCCGATTGTTTTCCATTTCATTGTTTGTAACATCGTCCATGAAGGCATTTTTATCCTTCAAGACACCCGGTCGGAGTTTTTATACCCTCTTTCTTAAAAAATATTTCGACCGTTCACGTGCCCGCACCGGCATCCAACGTGCCCGCACCTTATCCCCGGCACCACCGGTACAACGTGACCAGCGAATAAAACACGGCCAGCAGATCGGCCGATCGTAATTTCTGGAGGGCCTTTTGAGTGAGATTTAAAACCGATTGATAATGGATACCCATCACTTCGGCGATCTGGGTATTCTCCATTTCCTCGAAATAACGCAGATAAATGACTTCCTTCTGACGCCTCGGCAATTTATTCAGCAACGCGGCGATCCTATGTTGAAGATTCTCGTATTCCTCATTACGCACTACGATCTCTTCCGGAGAAAATTCGATATCCGGCCTGGGAAGACCGCTGATCTGCTTTTCCCGCAAATGAAGATTCCGCAGCTGATTCAACACCTGCCGGCGGAGAGCGGTAAAAAAATATGGCTTCACCTTTTGGATGACGCCGATCTGATCCCGGCGCACCCATATCCGCACGAACAGGTCCTGTACCGCATCCCCGGCCAGACCCCCATCCTGCAATAGCTTCAGAGCATAATTGTACAGTCCTTTGAACAATACCCGGTGGATATCCCGAAAGGCCATCGTATCCCCACCCAGGGACCGGCTCCACAATTCCTCTAAATTTTCTGAATATAACGGATTAGTATCCATTTAGTTAATTCGAAGGACCCACTTGGCCGGACCGGTGCCCGGCTCAAGTCCTGACGACAAAAATAACTTTTAGGGTCGATACCCGCACGGCCACTGTCAGTCGATAGGGTTTTTTAAGACATTTTGTCTCTAAATCATGCTTGGCAGGAATATTGACAATCTTACCTTTGTGCCAATTTTTACGACTATGAAAGATTACAATAACGAGGACCAGGGACAGGAAGACCTGGAGGATCTGAACACTGATGAAAATATTGCAGGAGCTACCCGGCTGGATGACGACATTTCCGCCCGCGAAGAGGAATTCGAACGCCTGAAAGGAGATCTTCAGGAACAAAAAGATAAATACCTTCGCCTCTTTGCCGAATTCGATAATTTCAGGAAACGCAACGCAAGAGAAAACCTCGAGCTTCGCCAGACGGCCGGAAAAGAAGTCATCGTCTCCCTGCTCGATGTCCTCGACGACTGCGACCGCGCCGAAAAACAGCTCGATCTGGCCGGTGATGACCTGACCGCAAAAGAAGGGGTCCGCCTGGTCTTTTCCAAGCTCCGCTCCGCCCTGTATGCCAAAGGGCTGAAACCCATGCAAAGCATCGGGATGGAATTCGACGTCGAAAAGCACGAAGCCATCACCGAAGTACCCGTTCAGGATCCCGCCCTCAAAGGTAAAGTGATCGACGAAGTGAAAAAAGGCTACTACCTCAATGATAAGATCATTCGTTTTGCCAAAGTAGTGGTAGGCAAATAAACCCAACATCCTGCTAAGAGTCTATGTCAAAAAGAGATTATTACGAAACACTGGGCGTAGCGAAAGGCGCCAATGCCGACGAGATCAAGAAGGCCTACCGTAAGGTAGCCATGCAGTTCCATCCCGACCGCAATCCCGGCGACAAACCGGCCGAAGAAAAATTCAAAGAGGCCGCAGAAGCCTATGAGGTGCTCAGCGACGCCGACAAACGCGCCCAGTACGACCGCTACGGACACGCCGGTCTCTCCGGCAACGGCCGCGGCTTCAGTGGCGGCGGCATGAACATGGACGATATCTTCAGTCAGTTCGGAGACATTTTCGGCGATGACATCTTCGGCAGCTTTTTCGGCGGCCGCAGAGGTGGTGGTGGCGCACGGACCCGCGGCGTCAGAGGCAGCAATCTCCGCGTAAAGATCAAGCTCAATTACGAAGAGATCGCCAGGGGCGTCTCAAAGAATATAAAGGTCAAAAAATACGTCGCCTGCGGCACCTGCGCAGGCAGCGGAGCCAAAGACCGGAACAGCGTTCAGACCTGCTCCACCTGCGGCGGCAGCGGCCAGGTCAGACGCGTCACCAACACCTTCCTGGGACAAATGCAGACGGTGACCACCTGCCCCACCTGCAACGGCGAAGGCTCTATCGTCACCGCCAAATGCACGGTATGTAAAGGCGACGGTCGCGTATATGGCGAAGAGACCGTCACCATCGATATCCCCGCAGGCGTACAGGAAGGCATGCAGCTCAGCGTCGGCGGCAGAGGCAACGCCGGCGAACGCGGCGGCCCCCCCGGCGATCTGATCATTCTCATCGAAGAAGAACAACATCCCGATCTCCATAGAGACGGACTCAATGTCGCATACGAACTCTATATTTCCTTTACCGATGCCGTATTCGGCTTACAGGCGGAAGTACCCACCATCGACGGCAAGGCTAAGATCAAAATACCCGCAGGTACACAAAGTGGCAAGATCTTCCGCCTGAAAGGAAAGGGCTTTCCCGGCGTCAACTCCTACGAAAGAGGCGACCAGCTCATTCACATCAATGTCTGGACACCCCAGCACGTCACCCCCGAGGAAAAGGCCATGCTCGACAAATTGAACGACTCACCCAATTTCCAACCCAAGCCCGATAAGAATGAGCGTAGCTTCTTCGATAAAGTAAGGGAAATGTTCTCCTGACACACCACGGCTTCGCGCCCCAGGCCAGTCCTCATGTGCCCCAGGCTAGTCCTCATGCGCGCTCCGCTCAGTACTGGTCCTTGCGACGATGCTTATTACGCCCATATATCTTCCGCGCCTTCTCGATCAGCGTAATGAATTCCTCCTGCATGGGATCGCCCGGGTCAACAGAACTTTGCGCCATCTCGATGGCATCCTTCCAATCCGCCTGCCTGGTAAAAGGCGACTTCTTAAGCAACCCCCCGAACAACGCGATCGACGAGGCAAAACGATAACAAGGCTGTAGCTCCCTGAAAGGGATCACCCGGCTGCTGCAATCGAACGAGCTCGTCCGCGCCACCCTCTCATTAGGCAACCGGTAATTCAACAACACCTCCGCCAGCCGTTCCCGACCGACAACGGAAGGATCGGGATCACCCGGCACGATCTCGAACAAAGCCAGCAACGAATGCCCCGAACCCACTTCTCCCCCCTGCAACCCGCTCAGCGTATCCGACAACGCTTTTACCTTATTGTCAAACCCGATCAGCCGGTAATCCTTCACCAGCCCGGGATTGAATTGTATGTTCAAATACACGTCGTCAGCTACCGCATATACCGTCTGCGTGAATTCCCGCACGAGCACCTTCTCCGCTTCCTGCTCCTCATCCAGATACGCGAAATTCCCATTTCCCTTCTTAGCCAGCGCCTCCAGCTTCGAGTCTTTATAATTTCCCATCCCTACCCCTAGACAGGTCAGATAGACGCCCCAATTCTTGTATTGATCTACCAGCCTCGCCAATTCCTCCTCCGATGTCTCCCCTTCATTGAAGTCGCCATCCGTAGCCAGGATCACCCGATTGTTACCGCCTTTGATCAATTGGCTTTTGGCAAGCCGGTAAGCAGCCCGGATCCCCGCCTCGCCGGGAGTTGCGCCCCCTGGCTCCAGATCGTTTATCGCCTCAAGGATCTTTTTCTTGTTCTCCCCCGATGTCGGCTGCAAGGCCACCGAGACCGAGCTCCCGTAGGTCACGATCGATACCGTATCGATTGCCCTCAGGTTATTGATCAATAAACCAAAAGCCGATTTCAGCAACGGCAGCTTGTTCGGCAAGTCCATCGATCCCGATATATCGATCAGCAGCACCAGGTTGGCCGGAGGGATCCGCGACGGATCTATCTTCCGCGCACACACCTGCAAAAAAAGCAAACGGTTGCCCGGGTTCCACGGGCATTCGGACAATCGCGAACGCAAGGTAAAACAACTGCCCGCCGGGGGATCGTCATACCCGAAGTTGAAATAATTCAGCAACTCTTCGATCCTCACCGCATCCGGAGGGATCGTACTGCCCATGTTCAGGAAACGGCGCACGTTGCTGTAAGAGGCCTTGTCGATGGTGACTGCAAATCCCGTCTCGGGAAACCGCAGCGCAGGAATAAAATTGTTCTCGGCCAGAGAGCTGTATGTCTCGCTCCCCACAGTCCAATCCTTTCGGTCCGCTGCCTTGACGTCTTTGGTCAGCGATAACAAACCCCGTCGCATAGGCGCCGACGGCGCCGCGCCGCCCACAGGTCGCATTTTGATGAATTGATACCGGTTGGCATCCACCGGCATCACCAGCGTCTGAAAACCATCGGCCGAAAGTGTAACCGTATCAGCTGAGGAAGGTATAGGTATCCCGAAGGCCCCCGAACTACCCGAATGATATAGATATCCGCTGGAATGAAGCAGTATCCTCACATCCGGCAAGAGGCTGTTGTTCTCATCTTTCACCTCTCCGCGCAAATAGAACTGCGCGCGCGAAGTATAAAAGAACAAAGAACCCACTAGCAGAAGTAATGCGGGTTTCAATCGGATATTTTATTTAAAATTAATACGTTCTCCGCTCTTTGTCAAGTTCCTTACTCACTTCCTTCGACTAACTGATAAATAGCGGGAAGATTCCTCCCAAGTCCATCATAGTCAAGACCATAGCCAAGCAGGAACTTATTCGGCACCGAAAACCCCAGGTAATCCACCCGGATCGGATACACCGTTGCCTCCGGCTTCTGCAATAAGGCCGCGATCCGCAGCGACGCCGGCTGCTGATGCTCCAGTTGCGGAAGGAATTCACTCAGGGTCTTCCCCGTATCGACGATATCCTCCACGATCACCACATGCCTCCCATGCAGATCGGTATCCAATCCAATGGCGGTGATCACCTGGCCCGACGATTTGGTACCCTTATACGACGCCAGTTTGATAAAACTGATCTCCGATTCGATACTGATCTTCTTGAACAGGTCGGAAGCGAACATGAACGCGCCATTCAAAATGGCGATGAACAATGGCCGCTTTCCAGCATAGTCCTCGTCGATCCTGGTCGCTATCGCCGCTATCTTCTCATCGATCAGCTCAGCCCCCAAATACGGCTTGAATTCTTTATCGTGTACTTTTAAAACAGACATATCATAATAATCTTGGTCGTGATGGCGCCGAACCCTGCAAATAGATTCGCTCCCCCGGAGCCGGCCGCTCGCCGGGCGTCAGCTGATTCATCTCCAGCATATCCTCCAATCGGATTCCCTCGGCTTGACTGACATCGTAAAGACTCTCCCCGTCCCGCATCACATGATATTCATTCGCCCCGGTCCTCCTCTTCCGTTGCAGATAGACGAGTTGTCCTTTCACTAATACATCCTCCTCCTTCATATCATTGAATTCCAACAAACGCGGCAGCGGGACATCGTACTGCCCGGCCACCGCCAGCAGCGAAACCCCTGCCTTCACATAAACGACCCTCGTCTTGTTGATCGTGAACTCCCCGACAGGATACGCCGCCGCCGCTGCCGGGTCCGTCACCGCCGGCCTGTCCGCCACACCCGAATCCACCTTCCCCTCCACCACCACCTGCCCCGCCGGCGGCAGCCCCGGCATATTCAAAACCACCTCCTCCTCCGGCTTCATCTTACCCATCGCTATCAGCGTATATTGCTGCAGGTTATAGCCCTTTATCAGTTTGATCAATATCTGCGGATACCGTACATTCGTCGCATAACCTGCCTTCTTCAATCCATACGCCCAACCCTGATAATCCGAGGGA
>DASYSV010000312.1:0-6740 GCA_036010185.1 Puia sp. | reverse complement strand
CGTTAAAACCTTTCTCCACATCTTCCATCGAGCGCAGGATCTGAACGCCTTTGCCGTCATATCCGCCCATCCCGATCTTATGGACGGCAGGAAGGAAATCGATCCTGCTCCGCACACCGTCGAGATTCTCGGTGACGATATATTCCGCCGTCGGAATGCTGTTCGCGGAATAGAATTGTTTTTGGGTGATCTTGTTCTTGATGGTCCTGAGGGCAGATGGTTTGGGATAGACCCGGACACCTTCGGCCTCCAGTTTTTCGAGCGCGTCTTCATTGACGGATTCGATCTCGATGGTCAGTGCGTCGAGACCTTTGCCAAAGCGATAGACGTCATCGAAATTCCGGATATCTCCCTTTGTAAAATGATGGCAAAGATGTGCCGCGGGGCAATGCTCATCGTTTTCCAGGACATAGGTCTCGACAGGATAATTGACAGCGGCCTGCAACAGCATCCTTCCTAATTGCCCTCCACCCAAAATGCCTACTTTTATCATGATGATCGTTTGTCGGGACGATGGGTCCACGGGTCGAAGATAGACAAAACTCGATTCCCAATTCTCAAAACCCGGGACGATAGAGTAAAAATACTCGCCGCAATAGAAAAAATACGATTTTTTGGTGGTATTCCGCGTCGGTTGAAAACCAGCGAAATTATTTCTACCTTTAATGTAGAGATCATGCGTCCCGACTATTCACATAAAATTTTCGACGACAAGCGTTTGCGCCCTTATCTGCGGCTCGGGACGAGAACGCGCGTGCGGTCTGAAGCCTGCGTCCGTCAATGATCCCCGTGCTGCGGTATTCCTCCCTCCAATTTAAAAAATATTTATATGTCTATTGATTTCCTGCCATTGCAGGGTACGGATTATGTCGAATTCTATGTTGGCAACGCCAAACAGGCGGCCCATTTCTATAAATCCGCTTTCGGCTTTCAGTCGGTGGCTTATAGCGGTCCGGAAACAGGGGACAAGGATAAGGTCAGCTATGTCGTGCGTCAGAACAAGCTGACCTTCGTCTTTACGACCGCCCTCATTCCCGACCACCCGATAGCCGGGCATACGCATATGCATGGCGATGGCGTGAAAGCGCTTGCGCTGAGGGTGGACGATGCCGCGAGCGCCTGGCGGGAAACGACGGCCCGGGGGGCCAGGAGCTATATGGAACCGACCACGCTTGCCGACAAATGCGGCGAAGTGATCCTGAGTGGTATCCATACCTATGGAGAAACCGTGCATCTCTTCGTCGAACGAAAGAATTATCGGGGAAATTTCATGCCAGGTTTCCGGGAATGGCATTCGGCCTTCAATCCGCCTTCAACAGGACTGCAGTATGTCGATCATTGTGTCGGTAATGTAGGCTGGAATCAAATGGATCCCTGGGTTCGTTTTTATGAAGACGTGATGGGTTTCCGCAATATCCTGTCTTTCGATGACAACGATATCTCCACGGAGTATTCCGCGCTGATGAGCAAGGTCATGAGCAATGGTAACGGATTTGTTAAATTCCCCATCAACGAGCCGGCCGAAGGGAAGAAGAAATCGCAGGTCGAGGAATACCTCGAATTCTACAGGGGTGAGGGTGTACAGCATGTTGCCCTGGCTACGGCCGACATCGTCACGACCGTCACCCAATTGCGCGATCGGGGTGTAGAATTCCTACAGGTGCCGGGCAGCTATTATGACGATCTGCTGCAGCGTGTGGGCAGCATCGATGAGGATCTGCAACCTTTGAAGCAGCTGGGGATACTGGTCGACCGGGACGATGAGGGGTACTTATTACAAATTTTTACCAAGCCGGTCGAGGACAGGCCCACCGTCTTTTTCGAGGTCATCCAGCGGAAAGGGGCGAAAAGCTTCGGTAAGGGCAATTTCAAAGCGTTGTTCGAGGCGATAGAGCGGGAGCAATCGGCCAGGGGAAATCTTTAGGGGGTGATGACGGCTGTGGGCATCGACGGGCGGAGGGGAAATCTTTAGGGTGGAGCTATAAAATATGGCAGGTTTTTTGCAACTTTGGGGAAGGATTCCAGGACGGAGTTCGTACCTCTCGTATGCTCGCAAAACGTCACTCCATGCTTCTTCTGCAAACTGCTGTCGTCGGATTTCTGTCCATCGGCACTGTTTGCGCGCAGAATTCAGCACCATCCATTCGTTTCATCGATTATCAGCGCGGGGTAACCCCAAAAGTAGGAGAGATACTCCATCGGAAGGAGGATACGCTTTTAAAACAGTTCAGGGAAAAGAACCTGGTCTGGCCGGCCCGGTACGTCTATATCCGGAGCTTCAAGTACGATAGCGAGCTGGAAGTTTGGGTCAAGAATGGCTCGCAGGAAAAATACAAACTTTTCAAGACCTACAAGATATGTGCGCTGGCGGGTACGCTGGGCCCGAAAAGGATGGCGGGGGACTACCAGACGCCGGAAGGGTTCTATTATATCAATGAGTTCAATCCCAAAAGTGAATACCATCTTTCGCTGGGACTTAATTACCCCAATGCTTCCGATCGTATCCTCAGCGACTCGTTACAGCCCGGGGGTGACATCTATATCCACGGTAGTTGTGTAACGACGGGTTGCATACCCATCACCGACAACCAGATCGAGGAGTTGTATACCATCTGTGCACATGCAAAGGACATGGGCGAGGATTTTATCCCGGTGCATATCTTCCCGGTCAATTTCAACAATCCCCGCAGCGTCGGTTATCTGAATAAATATCTTCAGACCTTCTCGGAATATACTCCGTTCGCCAAAAGCATGCGCAGCGCGTTCTTCTATTTCGAGAAATACAGGGAGGTGCCATTTGTCATGGTCAACGGGAAAGGGGAATATGTGACCGAAGAGGCCGCTACATCAGAAGCGGAAGTGAAGATACCCGATCTCGAACCCGTGGTGACGGCCGCGACGAAGAAAAAGCCCGTTCATCTGCGGCCTGAGCGGCCCAATCCTATCCGGGATGAAGACCTGGCGAAGTCCGTTTCCAGGCTGCCGGTATATCCCGGGGGGAATGAGGCCTTCCAGACTTTCCTCAACCAGCTGGGGAAGGACGCGGTCAAGGACCTCGATGCGGGACAGACGAAGGCTTTTATTATGGTGGAATATGTGATCGACTCGGTGGGAAGGCCTGTCTATGCGCGGGTTACCCGTGGCGGCAATGAGGTCGTGAATGAAAAGATCGAGGATGCGTTTCTGGCCATGCCGCAATGGAGTCCTGCGGCGCATGGGACTGCTCATGTGCCTATCAAATTGAAGCAAACCGTAATGATAGGGCAGGACTAACTGTCTGCCTTCGGCGACGGCGCGGAGGGCCTTCAGGATTAACGCATCAGTATTTGTACAGTTTCCGGAGTTTGCTGCCGGAGCACTTCTTTCCGGCCTGCGGTCAGCCGGCCGAGCACTTCCAGATCATAGTGTCTTATCGTCAGCAGGGTCAACCCCCGCTCGATCTGTACATCGAAAAGGCCCGCGGCCGCGAGTGCCAGCTTCTCGATCTTCGCCGGCCGGTCGTCGAGACAGACCTGCAGGCTTACCGCTCCGCTTTGGATGAGATTGGGTTTGATCCTGGCCTCGCCGAAAAGATCATAGAGTCTCGCGGTACCGCTCTCCCCGACAAAGGAAAAATCCCTGGAGTGCAGATGTGCCAGCACCTGGTCGTTCTTGAGGACGATGATCGGAGGGAGGCCTCTGACCGTCTCGTTGTGAATGATCGTGCCGGGGAGACCGGCATCGAGGAAGCACCTGACGAATAGCGGGATATCCTTGTTTTGCAGCGGCTTGATCGTCTTGGGATGGATGACCTGTGCGCCATAATACGCCATTTCGATCACTTCGTCATAGTTCAGCTCACGAAGGATCTTCGCGTCCGGGAATTGTTTGGGATCGGCATTCATGACCCCCTCCACGTCCTTCCAGATGGTCAGGCCTTCGGCATTCAGCAGATGGGCGAAGACTGCCGCCGAGTAATCGCTACCTTCGCGACCGAGGGTCGTGCTTTCATTGTCGCTGGTGGCGCCGATGAATCCCTGCGTGACGACGATCTTCTCTTCGCCGAAGAGCGGAAGGACCTCTTCCTTCACTTTTAGTCCCGTATATTCCCAGTCGATGGTGGCGTCGCGGAAATTGGCATCGGTGCGGAAGATGTCGCGGACGTCGATCCATTGATTACCGATGCCCGATTCGGCGAGATATGCGCTTATAATGGAAGTGGACAGCAGTTCGCCGATGCAAACGATCTGGTCGTAATAGTAATCGTATTCGCGAACGGGTTTGTCGTGCAGCAGCCATTCTATCTCGGTGAAGAAATCGCGAAGCTGGGCTTCGGCCGCGAGATAGTTTTGGACGAGCAGGTATTTGGCGGTGGTGAGGTGCGACTCTTTAAGGATACCGAAAAGCCGAAGGGATTCTTCGCGATGCCCCTCGTAGAAGGCCTCGGCGACTTTTTCGAGCGCATTGGTCGTTTTGCCCATGGCGGAGATGACGATCAGCAAGGGCTGGTCGCGATAGGGACCGAGGATGGCGGGGATTTTGGATATACGATCTATGCTGGATGTGCTTGCACCTCCGAACTTAAAAACTTGCATGGCGCAAATATCCTATTTTTGCGGATAAACTGCTCATTACTATGATCGTCAATAGAAAAGTTCTCACCCTCGACGAATTCACGCTCCAACAATTACGCAATTTCCCCAACGCAACCGGCGAACTGAGCAATCTGCTCCGGGACATCGGCCTGGCGGCCAAACGGATCAATGTAGAGGTGAACAAGGCTGGTCTCGTGGACATACTGGGTGATGCCGGTACCGTCAACGTGCAGGGGGAGGATGTCAAGAAGCTGGACGTTTATGCCAACGACCAATTCATGGGCGTTCTCCGTCATGGGATCAGCTGTGCCGGCATCGGCAGTGAAGAATTGGATGACAGTGTGGTCTTCGACGACGACATCAGTAATAACAGCAAATATGTCTGTCTTTTCGATCCACTGGACGGTAGCGGGAATATCGATGTCAATGTGAGCATAGGGACTATTTTTGGAGTTTACCGGCGGATCAGTGAAAAAGGCAAGCCCTGTACAAAGGAAGACTTTCTGCAACCGGGGCGGAACCAGGTCGCGGCGGGCTATATTGTGTATGGGTCGTCCACGATGATGGTCTATGCGACGAGGAGGGGCGTGAACGGTTTTACGCTCGACCCGTCGATAGGTGAGTTCACACTTAGCCATCCGAATATCCAATGTCCCGAGACAGGCAAGATCTATTCGGTGAACCACGGGAATTTCTTTCAGTACGACGGTCGGGTGCAGGCATATATCGACGCCTGTCAGAAAAAGACGAAGGCCAACGGAGGGCCGTATACGCAGCGGTATATCGGATCGATGGTATCCGATGTCCATCGCAATCTCATCAAGGGTGGTATCTTCATGTATCCCGCGACGACGTCGAAACCCGGCGGGAAATTGCGGTTATTGTACGAATGCAATCCTTTTGCCTTTATCACCGAGGTCGCTGGAGGAAAGGCCACCGACGGCACCCGGCGCATCCTCGATATACAGCCTACCCAGCTTCATCAGCGCTCGCCATTCTTTGTCGGCAGCAGGCTGATGATGGAAGAGTTGGAGACTTATCTCAAGGGATGAGACTTACGCATACGCCTGAACGTGATCTCGCGGCGGTGGCGGAAACCCAAATATAAATAAAGCCGTAGTGCGCGCTGGTTGGCCAGCGAAACATGGAGAAAGGGTGTAATGCCTGCCGCGACCTGCCGGCGGCAAAGCCAGGCGATCAGCTGTTGCGCGTAGCCATGTCCGGTGAAATCCGGGTGGGTACAGATAGCGCTCAGTTCGCTGAAGCCGGTCATTCGCATCCTTTCACCCGCCATGGCCACCAACCGGCCGTCCCGGCGGATGCCGCAATAGTCGCCCGTCCGCCGTGTATCGGGATGATAGTAACCGGGTTGGAGACTATCGATCAGTCCGAACATATCGGCTTTATCTGGCTCGCCCAGCAGGAGAATGGGTTCGATGGGCTGGGGCATGCAATGCAGATTTTCCGGTGCGAGCAGTTGTGCGCAGGGCAGCTCGTGTTCCTGTTTCCAGCCGGCCGGAAGGGGTGGGAGATCGCCGATGATATAAAACGACTCACCCGGGGCGATATAAGGATCTGCGTGTTCCGGGGCCGCTCCCGATGCCAACCCCACGAAAGGCAGTATTTCCGGCAGGTAGCGCTTCGCGTATTCGGCGCCCCGTGCGAATTTCGCCTGTTCGGTCGTCAGGGCGGACCATGCCGGGTTGTCTAAAGGATGCATATTTAGCGTGAAATTATCAATTTTCGGTACATTATTGGATGAGGACTTCGCATGATTGCATTCTTATTTATGATCGTGGTCGGGGCGGGGAGACCGCCGGTTTCCTCCTCCATGTCTGCCGACATCCTGCGGTATGTAAATGAACATCGCCGGTCTATCGGGTTGAAGCCGTTGCAGGCCAACTCGTATATTTCCTCCGTCGCATTGGGGCATAGCCGGAACATCCAGAGCGGTCGGACGCCCTTCGGGCATGATGGCTTTAACCAGCGTATCGATCTCATAAAGAAACGTCTCGGGCCTCTTCATGTGGCGGCCGAAAATGTCGCTGAGGGTCCGATGACGGCAAGGGAAGTGGTGGACGGATGGCTGAAAAGCCCGGGGCATCGGCGCAACATCGAGGGCGATTTCCGTCTTACGGGCATCGGGGTGGCGGCGGCGCGCAATGG
>DASYSV010000276.1:0-2281 GCA_036010185.1 Puia sp. | reverse complement strand
GTAGTTTCGTCGTCGCCGTCACTGTTCCCGAATTCATCAGCGACCCATGCATTGTCATGGTCAGAAAGGCCGGATCACCGGCCCGCGGATGATTGATCAGAGGTTCCAGCGTTCCATGCAGCCGGTATATCTTCAGCTTGCCCGTTTCCTTCCCGAGTTTCGGATATTCCTCGTATTCGAAAAAGGTGCTCCCCAGCGACACCGATCCCACACGCAACGTGACCGGCAGCGATTCCAAACCCTCTACAGGCAAGGGCTTCTCGCCCGCCTTCAAAGGCAGACGCCGATCGCGGAATACATAGATATCGTTCTTGCGGACGGATATCCTGTCGGCCACCAATTGTTTCCGCATTAGTCTCATCACATCCAAACCCTCCACCACGATGCCCTCGCTGAGGGCGTCCATCACATCCACCTGGTAGCCCCTCCTTTTCCCGATCTCCTCCTTGTTTTCGGTTGGCCGGAGCCTCACCGTATCCATCCGAAGCACACCCTTCTTACTATCCAGCATTACTCCGTCCATGGTTACTGCCTCATCGCTACCGGGAATAACGCTCTTGATCCTACGCGCCAAAAGGTAAACCCCTCCCACACTCCATTTCCCGCTATCCAACGCCAATGAATCCAGTTTCACTTCTCCTTCTACCGAAACCCGTTGCTTACTCCCCGTTATCCGCAATCCTCCGATCTCCACCTTCTCCACCGACATCGCGGTAAAGGGCAGTGCCACCTCCGGCTTCACCATTTTTGCCGAACCTTCACCAATATCCACCGAACACCCGTCCAGGCGTATAGCCCGCACCTGCAACCGGTGATGCAGCAGCGCCGCATACCGGATACCTTCGACCTTCAGTTCGTGTATGGAACCATCCTGGCCGTTCCCGCGAACATGTACATCGTCGAGGGAAAATGCCCCGTTCAACAATCGCAAATGCAAAGAAGTATAGGTAATGGAATAACCCGGAGGCAGCGTATGCAACGCCGTTTCGATCTTTTTGCGCACCCGCGCGACAGCGATAAAATATCCCGCGATCAGCAACAAAGCCAATATTCCGACAACCCACAATGCCCGTCTCATAAAGAAGATAACGCCGGACACGCGGTCGTGGTTGCCTGCGGTTTGCTCAGCGACCCTTATCGCCCTTTACATATTCCTTCATCCGCGCCTGTAATGGCCCGCTCAACGGCACCACCGGTAGACGCAGATAGTTCCCGATCAGCCCCAGCTCATACATCGCGCCCTTTACCCCCGCGGGGTTGTTCTCGGCAAAAAGCAGCTCATACCCGGCTATAAGCTTGTCATTGAGAGCCTTGGCGCCCTTGAGATCGCCCCTTAGCGCCATCCGCGTCATTTCCGTGAAGGAGGTAGGGTGGCTGTTTGCAACCACGCTGATCACCCCATCCATGCCGCACGCAATCTGTGGAAAAGCCAGCGCGTCATCGCCGCTGACCACGAGAAAATCTTCGGGTCTGTCCCGCAGGATCTCCATACATTGTCCCATATCCCCGCTAGCCTCTTTGATGCCCGCGATATTCGGCACTTCGCGTGCGAGACGGATGGTAGTCGCCGCGCTTAGGTTACGGCCAGTCCTGCCGGGTACATTGTACAGCAGCAGCGGTTTGGGAGAGGCCTCCGCCAGTACTTTATAATGTTGGAACAATCCTTCTTGGGAAGGTTTGCTATAATAGGGGCTTGCGCTCAATACGGCCACGGCCTTGTCCAGCGGGAATGATTCCAGTTCCTTCACCAGCTCGGCCGTATTATTGCCGCCGATGCCCGCGACGACCGGCACCCGGCCCTCTGCCTTTTCATAGGTCAGCTCCGCGATCGCCTTCTTCTCGTTCCCGGACAGGGTCGGTGTTTCACCGGTAGTGCCCAATGTTACGAGATATTCGACACCCCCATCGATCACGAAATCGATGACCCGTTCCAACGCGGCATAATCCACGCTGAGGTCGGATTTAAAAGGTGTTACCAGTGCGACCCCGGTTCCCCGGAGCTGTTGCCTAAGCGTCATATTTATCGGTGTTACCGGTAGCTGCCGTCAGGCAGATACCACATTAAAGAATCCCATTTTGCCATACTTCTCGATCCGCTTTTCGATGCGCTCTTGGGGCGTGTGCTTTCGAAGTTCGTCGAGCGTCTCGATGAGCTTGGGCTTGAGGTACCCGGCGGCCTCGGTATAGTCCCAGTGCGCGCCCCCCAGCGGTTCGGGGATGATGCTGTCGATAAGCCCGAATTCATACATATTATCGGGCGTCAGCCGCAGCTCTTCGGCGG
>DASYSV010000022.1:0-3588 GCA_036010185.1 Puia sp. | reverse complement strand
GGAGGGTAGTGTCGAAGATGAAGATTCGTTGGTCAGTCATGAGCTATAGTATTATAAGGAGAATAAATTTAGCTTTGTTTAAATTCGCCTTAAAATCATAATACCGGTCTTTTTACGGACCTTAATGGGGGGTAAACGGGCCGAAACCCGCTACAGGAAAGGGTTTTACAATTTTAAAATACGATGCCCAACCGATCGTCAGATACTCTGTTCCAACTGATAAAATCTCTGGAAAAATCCGAAAAACGGAATTTCAAGCTATATATCAAGCGAAATTCCAGCAGTGAGAATCTGAAGAGTATCCAGCTTTTCGACGCGATGGACAAGATGGATGATTACGATGAGGCGCAATTGTTAAATAAAAACAAAAATTTACGCAAGCAACAACTTTCAAACGCCAAGGCACACCTGTATCGGGAGATCCTGTCCAGCCTGCGATTGATCAGGCAGGAAGAAAACATTGATATTCAATTACATGAGCAGCTGGATTTTGCGCGCATCCTCTATAATAAAGGACTTTATCTGCAGAGTCTCCGCACTCTTGACCGGATCAAGGAAATGGCCCGTTCGAAGAATCAGCTGACGTTTCTCCTTCAGATACTGTTCTTCGAAAAGACCATCGAGTCCTTGCATATTACGCGAAGCATGCAGGACAGGGCGGATCAGCTGGCAGGCGAATTGGATGAAGTGAATGACCGGCTTGAGATCATCGGTCAGCTGTCCAATTTGTCGCTGGAGCTATACAGCTGGTATATCCGAAACGGCGTTGCGCGAAACGAGAACGATGAGGTAGCCGTTCAGGAGTTCTTCGAGAGGAATATGCCGGCCAATCCGAGTCAGGGTCAGGGATTTTATGAGAAGTTGTATCAATACCAGAGTTTTTCCTGGTATGCTTATATCCGGCAGGATTTCCTGCTCTATTACCGGTATACGCAGAAGTGGGTGGATCTTTTCGAGAAGGAGCCGTATATGCTGGCGGTGGAGACCTCGCAATATATCAAGGGCATGCATAATCTGCTGGGTGCGCATTTCGATCTGCTCAACGAACAGAAGTTCAGTGAGACACTTAAGCAATTCGAAGCTTTTTCAGAGTCGGATATCGTCCGCAATAATGTGAACAACCGGATCCAGACTTTTGTGTACCTGTATATTTCGAAGATAAATCAGCATTTTATCGACGGGACGTTCACGGAGGGGTTGGCGCTGGTTCCTTACATCGAGGAGAAGTTGAAGGAGTATTGGATCTACCTGGACCGGCACAGGATCCTGGTTTTCTATTACAAGATAGCCTGTCTCTATTTCGGGAGCGGGGATTATGAGGCGACGATAGATTATCTGAATAAGATCATCAACTGGAAGGTGGATCTGCGGACCGACCTGCAATGTTATTCGCGGTTGCTGCATTTGATCGCACATTACGAACTGGGTAATTTTCAGCTGCTGGAGTATTTGATCAAATCGGTGTACAGGTTCATGGCGAAGATGGGTAATCTGAGCCGGGTGGAGGAGGAGATATTTAAGTTTTTGAGGAAGTCCTTTAATCTGTCGCCGGACCTTGTGAAACCGGAGTTCGGGCGATTGCTGGAGAGGCTGCAGGGGTATGAGAAGAACAGGTTCGAGACGAGGGCGTTCATGTATCTCGACATTATTTCGTGGTTGGAGAGCAAGATACGGCAGGTGCCGGTGCAAGATGTGATCCGGGATAAATTCTTAAGTGGAATGAGGAGGGGATGACGGGACTTACCGTGGGATAATGCGGCCTGCCGCCGTTATTCCGTGTGCAAAGCGTCAATGGGGTTGGAGAGTGCGGCGCGGATGGTCTGGATGCCGATGGTCACCAGCACGATAAAGATAGCGGCCAGCGCGGCGGTGGGGAAGATCCACCAGCTGATGTCCGTACGGTAGGCAAAATCCGAGAGCCAGGACCGCATGAGCCACCAGGCAATGGGGAAGGCGATCGCTGCGGCTATGGTAACGAGCAGGAGGAAATCGCGGGAGAGGAGTCGGACAAGCTGTGCCGGATTTGCGCCCAATACTTTCCGGATGCCCAGTTCTTTCGTACGTCGGGTGATGGTCAGTGTTACCAGCCCGAACAGGCCCATACAGGCAATGAAGATCGACAGGCCGGACGCGATCCTTACGACCGTGGAGCTTTTTTCTTCCTGTGCATAGGCTGAGGCCAATCGCTGATCCAGGAAACGGTATTCGAAATCCTGTTGAGGGGCGACCGCTTTCCAGGCTTTTTTGAGAAGGGCGATATTTTCCTGCATATCGCCGGCTTTCATGCGGATGGAGATCCGGGGTTGTGGTGCGACAGCGTAGGACAGATCGCTGGACTGCCGGGCGATCGTATCGAATTTCAGCGAGAGGACGAGGGGTTTTATCCGTTCATGAAGGGATTCGTAGTTAAAGTCTTTCACTACCCCGACGATCCGTTGGGAATAGATGCCGAATTTCCGTCCGATAGGGTCTTTTAAACCGTATTCTTTTATGAGGGCTTCGTTCACCAATATACTGCTGTTGGAGTCTCCCGGGTTCTCGATCTCAAAGCCTCTGCCGGATGCAATGGGGATATGCATCGTCTTTAGGAATGAGCGGTCTATTTCGTTATACATAAAGCTGTGGTAGCTCTTCTGTTCATCCGTATATCCCAGATTGGCCCACGGTGTTTCGGCAAAGCTGAAGGTAGATGCGCTGGCGGACAGCACGCGCGGGTCTTTCGACAATTCGGCCTCGTAGAGCCGGGCCAGGCGGAAGCCTTCCGCCCGACCCTTGTTGGTGGGCACGATGATCACCTGGTCTTTGTTATAGCCCAGGTCTTTATAGTGCAGATAGTGCATTTGTTCGGCGATAATGGCCGTGCAAATGATCATTACGATGGAAACCAGGAACTGGCCGACCACCAGTCCTTTTCTGAACAAGCCTGCCTTATCTTTCAGGCGGAGCCGGCCTTTAAGCACTTCGGCGGGGTTGAAACCGGAGAGGATGATCGCGGGATAGATGCCTGCGGCCAGGGCGATGATTGCCAGGAGTCCGATGCAGAACAGCACGAAAAGCGGATCGAAATGCATCGGGAGATGTCTGTCGGTAAGCTGATTGAACGGATGGAGCAGCACGACGGTGAGGAGAAGGCCGATCATCGTGGAAAAGAGCGTGAGCAGCAGGGCTTCTCCCCAGAATTGCCGCATCAGCTGACGTCGTTCGGCCCCGAGGACCTTTCGGACCCCGACTTCGATGGCCCTCGATGTGGAGCGGCCGACGGAAAGGGTGATGAAATTGACACAGGCGACCAGCAGGATGAGGAGACCGATAGTAGCCAGGATATAAGAGTATTTGGGGTTACTGACCGGCTGGATGCCGGCCGGCAGGGTGTTGTCGAGATGGATGGAGGTGAGCGGCTGGAGGTAAAGATTATATTCTTCGTCTGGATGTGGCGGGAGGAGGGATGGAAATCCGGCTTCCAGTCTGGCCTTTTGGGCGGAGCTGTGAAGAAGGACATAGGTCTCATTGAATACATTGCCCCAGCTGTGCAACATGCGTGGATTGAACACTAAGGTTGCGTTGCTGTAGGGGATCAGGAGGTCGTAT
>DASYSV010000245.1:0-6474 GCA_036010185.1 Puia sp. | reverse complement strand
GACGGCATCGCGCGTCATGCAGGCCGGCGTCCGGTAGCAGATCCGCATATTTTCCGCGCTGGGTCCATAGACGGTCTTGACGATCGGGGCCGTAAGATTACGCTCGGGAGCGGGATTATACAACTGCACCGGTTTGGGCTGCATATAGGCAAAAGCCTGTGCGATCTTGCCGATCAACGCATCCGGATCGAAATCGCCCGCCATGATCACGGCCATATTGTTCGGAACATAATATTTATGGTAATAAGCCCTGATCGCTCTCAACGACGGGTTCCTGAGATCCTGTATCGTACCGATGGTGGTTTGTTGTCCGTAGTTGTGGGTCGGGAAAAGATTGTAGAGCATAGCCTGCTGCATCTTCGAGCCGTCATTGTCGAGCGTGCGGTTCTTTTCTTCATAGACGGCCTCCAGCTCGGTATGGAAAAGCCGGAACACCGGGTCACGGAATCGCTCCGCCTGGACGGCCAGGAATTTATCGATGGCATTCGAAGGGACGTCCTCTTCGTATACCGTCTCCTCTACCCAGGTGTGGGCATTGCTGCCCTGCGAGCCGATATTGGCCATCATTTTGTCATATTCGTTGGCGATGGCATAATGCGATGCGACACCGCTCACGCTGTCGATACGATGATAGATACGTTTGCGCTGACCTGTATCCTTCGTGGAATTGTATTGCTCATACAGGGCATCTATCTGGTCCAGATAGGGCTTTTCCTTTGCCCAGTCCAGCGATCCATATGTTTCCGTGCCCTTGAACAACAGGTGCTCCAGATAGTGCGCGAGACCCGTATGATCCCTCGGATCGGTATTGCTTCCGGCACGGACCGCGATACGCACCGACACCCGCGGCTCCTTGTGATTGGGACTCAGGATTACGGTGAGCCCGTTGGGCAACGTGTAGATCCGGGCCTGGAAGGGGTCATTGCTGACATACCTGTAAGAATATCCGCCGCCGCTGCCCGCTTTCCATTCGTATTTTTCGATAGGCTGCGCCCGGCCCGCCAGCGGGCCCGCAATGGCAATAAACAATATTGCAAGAAGGCATTTAATGTGTCTCATATAGCAAATCAACTGAATTTCCTCCATTTTACCCATCCCGTACATCCAATTTTAACAGGCGCCCGTCCAGTTTTTCACCCACGACCAACTTTCATCTCCGCTCTTTTTTGCCGGATATCCTCATTCAGCCTAACTTTGCCCCTCCAACAATCATTACCATGGAATACCGGATCGAAAAGGATACGATGGGTGAGGTAAAAGTACCCATCGATGCCTATTATGGCGCTCAGACCCAACGCAGTGTAGAGAACTTCCCCATCGCACAGGATATCAATAAAATGCCCCGCGAGATCATCCGCGCCTTCGCTCATCTGAAAAAGGCGGCCGCACTCACCAATCTCGAAGCGGGAGTTCTTTCCAAAGAAAAAGCCGATCTCATCGGCCGCGTCTGCGACGAGATCCTTACCGGTGCCCTCGACGAGTGGTTTCCCCTTGTGGTATGGCAGACGGGCAGCGGCACCCAGTCCAATATGAATGTCAATGAAGTCATTGCGTACCGCGGACACGTACTCGCCGGTGGGAAGCTCACCGACAAGGAAAAGACTCTTCATCCCAATGACGACGTCAACAAGTCCCAGTCCTCAAATGACACCTTCCCCACTGCCATGCATATCGCCGCCTATACGATCCTGACGGGCACGACCATACCCGGCATCCAGGCGCTGCGCGATACGCTTGCCGCCAAAAGCAAAGCCTTTATGAAGGTGGTGAAGATCGGCCGTACGCACTTTATGGACGCCACTCCCCTCACTCTCGGTCAGGAATTCAGCGGCTATGTCTCCCAGCTCGACCATGGTCTCAAAGCCATCCGCAATTCGCTCGCCCATCTCTCCGAACTCGCCCTCGGCGGCACCGCCGTCGGCACAGGCATCAATACCCCTCCCAACTACGCAGAGAATGTTGCAAAACATATTGCCGCGCTCACCGGTCTGCCGTTCATCACCGCCCCGAACAAATTCGAGGCCCTCGCGGCTCACGACAGCATAGTCGAAGCCCATGGCGCCCTCAAAACCGTCGCCGTCAGCCTGATGAAGATCGCCAACGACATCCGTATGCTGTCCTCCGGCCCCCGCAGCGGCATCGGCGAGATCCATATTCCCGACAACGAACCCGGCTCTTCGATCATGCCCGGCAAGGTGAACCCCACCCAATGCGAGGCGCTGACCATGATCTCCGCGCAGGTGCTCGGCAATGACGTCGCCATCAACATCGGCGGCGCCACCGGTCACTTCGAGCTCAACGTCTTCAAACCCGTCATGATCTACAATTTCCTCCACAGCGCACGGCTCATCGGCGACGGCTGCAACAGCTTCAACGAACGCTGCGCCAAAGGCATCGAGCCCATCGAAAAGAATATCCGCGAGCATCTCAACAATTCGCTGATGCTCGTCACCTCGCTCAATACGAAGATCGGCTACTACAAGGCCGCCGAGATCGCCCAAAAAGCACACAAAGAAGGGACCACTCTCAAAGAGATGGCCGTGAAGCTCGGCCACCTCACCGCCGAGCAATTCGACGAATGGGTGAAACCCGAAGAGATGGTGGGAAAGATCGACTAACTACTCGCTCCGGAGCTAATGTCTCCGGAGCTACTCACTCCGGAGCGCCTTCGCCGGATTGGCCACCGCCGCCCTCACGGCCTGAAAACTTATCGTAACAACGGTGATCACCAGTGCCATGACCCCGGCCGTAACAAACACACCCGCCCCTATCGAGATTCGATACTCGTATTTCATCAACCACCCATGCAGAAAATAAAACGCCAGCGGCGAAGCGAGCAAACAGCTCACCCCCACCAACACCATAAAATCCTTCGACAACAACATCCACACCTGCCCCACACTCGCCCCCAACACCTTCCGTATCCCGATCTCCCTTGTCCTTTGCTCCGCCATATAAGCCGCCAGCCCGAACAACCCCAGACAGGAAATAAAGATCGCCAGCGCGGCAAAGATCCCCGCCAGCTTCCCGACCAGCACTTCCAAATTAAATTTCGCGGCATAACTCTTATCTGCGAACGAATACTTATAAGGATAAGAAGGATTATATCTTCCGAACAACGCGGTCAGCCGCGCAACAGCATCCTGCGTCGCGATCGACGGCGCCAGCCGGTACATCATTACATTTCGTGAGCCTTCGGGGGCATAGATGAACATGGTCGGATCGGCAGGTGAAAAAGGCGACAACATCAACGCATTCTTTGCCACTCCGATGATCCGTCGAGTCGTATCCCAGTTGATCACCTGGCCAACGGGTTTCTTTATCCGCATATGCGCGATGGCCGCCTCATTAAACACCACATTCAGCGTATCCGCCTTCCCGAAATCCCGCCCCGCAGCCATCCCCATGCCCAGTGTCCTGAAATAATCGTCCCCAACAAGGATCGTCCCCATCTCGATAGTCTCGCCCGCCACCTTTCCCGGCCACTGCCCCACATCCGAATGCCAGTAAATGTCGGTCGCCGGACTCGTAGCCGTCGTCACACTTCCCGCAATGCCCTTTTCAAGAAGCTCATCCTTCAACGCCGTATAATTTTGGCGCAGCTCGTCATTCATCCAGGTCATCATCAGTCTGTCCGTATCGAGACCCGTCGGTCTTTCCTTCGCGTGTTCTATCTGCCGGTAAACGATGATCGTACCGATGATCAACGCGATGCTGCAGCTGAACTGGGCTACGACCAGGATCTTCCTCGAAAGCGTACTCGTCCGGCCAGCTGCCCCTCCGCTTTTCAACACCTTCACCGGGTTGAAAGAAGACAGGATAAAGGCGGGTCTGCCCCCGGCGATCAACGCGGTCACTACCACACAACCCAACAACATCATCCAGAATACAAGATTCGACGCCGGTATCCTCACCCTGGTGCCCGTGAGCGCATTAAAAGAAGGCAGCGCCAGTTGCACCAGCACCAGCGCCAGCAGCGAAGCCAGCAAGGTCAGCAGGAACGACTCCGCCAGGAATTGAATGATCAGATCCCTGCG
This sequence comes from Puia sp., assembly GCA_036010185.1. GTDB lineage: Bacteria > Bacteroidota > Bacteroidia > Chitinophagales > Chitinophagaceae > Puia. The sequence continues at coordinate 2,437 of DASYSV010000245.1, read as the reverse complement.
TTGCGATCCGATGGCTTTCCGCACTCCTACTTCCTTCGCCCGCCGCTCGGACCGCGCAGTGGTCAGATTGATGAAATTGATACACGCAATCAGGAGCACGAGCACGCCAATGATCGTGAACATCCGGACATAATCCACGAAACCGCCCGTTTCCTTGCCATTGATATAATTACCATAAAGATGCCAGTTCGCCATCGGCTGCAATACCACGACCGAAAGCATCGCATTCGTATTGCCCTTTTCGGTATGCTCGATATCCGCGATCTTCGGCGCCACCTGCGAGTAGGATATCCCCGGTTTCAATCGTACATATTGACTAAACCCGTTATTGCCGAACGACCCCGCGGCTCCGTTGACAGTGTAGTTGTGCACCAGGTCGCTATACTTGAAAGGGACGATGAAGTCGAATTGAAAACTGGAGTTATAGGGCAGGTCCTTCACCACACCTTTCACGACGACATTATTCTTGTTATCGATGCGAATAGTCCTTCCCATCGGTTCCTCTTTGCCAAACAGCGCCTCCGCGGCATGCTTCGTCAATACGATCGAATACGGGTCCCGCAGTGCCGTAGCCGCATTGCCCTCCAGCAACGGGAATTCGAACATTTTTAAAAAATCGCCGCCAATGGCATAACCCGTGAGCATAAATTGTTTACCGTTCACCAGCAGCACATGCCCTTGACTGCCATCCGTCTCTGCGACATATTCCACCTCGGGCACCTGCGTACGAAGCGCATCCGCGAGCCTCAGCGAGGTAGAAGTAAAATTGAGCGTGTCTCCGTTACTGTTGAAATTGCGGCGCACCTGGTAAAGCTGCTGATAATCCGGCAGCCACCGGTCATATTGATATTGATCATATACCCAAAGACCGATCATCAGCGCAACGGCCATCCCGATGGCCAGACCCGAAACATTCAGCGCGGTATAGCCCTTTGTCTTGAGCATATTGCGCCATGCAGTGAGAAAATAATTCTTTATCATAAAAATCTACTATTCGCTCCCGGTCTTTCACCCCCGGTCTAACGTCTTCGCAGCTATTCACTCCGCAGCGCCCTCGTCGGATTCGCCATTGCCGCCTTCACCGCCTGTACACTCACCGTAGCCAGCGCGATCACCACTCCCACCGCCGCCGCCGCCAAAAACAACCACCATTCCAGTGCCACCCGGTACGCAAACCCCTGCAGCCACTGTCTCGTAATAAAATACGCCGCAGGCAAAGCGATAGCCGTCCCCAGCACCACCGGGCCCAACAGGTCCTTCGACAACAACAATACGATATTCTCTACCGAAGAGCCCAGCACCTTCCTTACACCTATTTCCTTATTGCGTTTGACAGCCGTATAACAGGCAAGCCCGAAAAGCCCCAGACAGGCCACACAGATGGCGATCGTGGAAAAGATGGTAAGCAGGGTCTCCTGCTTGCCTTCACTCCGGTACAACTTATCGAATTGATCGTCGAGGAACGAATATTCAAACGGATAGTCGGCGGCATACCGGCCATAGATCTTCTTGATCCTGTCGATGGATTGCTGCAGATCGCCGCCTCGCAACCTGATCAGTGCGAGCCGCCGGTCCCCCTTTTTCGGAGAGATCACCAAAGCCCCGATCATATCCTTCAATGAAGAATAATGATAGTCCTCCACAACTCCGGCAACCATCCTCGGCAGACTGTCCGCGGAAAGATTTTTCATTGATTTTCCGATAGCCTGTTCCGGGCTCAGACCCAACGCCGTGGCAGCGCTCCGGTTGATGAGCACCGATCTGTCCGTATCCGTGGGAAGGGACAGATCCCTGCCCGCGATGATCTTCAGCCCCAACGTTTTTACATACTGGAAATCCGAGAATTCAGTATTCATCCTCAGCTTCTCTCCCGGTCTGGCCCCGGACTCGAAGCCATAAAAATCATGAAAACCGCCCGGCTCGCCCGACATCAGCGAGACACTTACTACCCCGGGGTCGGCTTGTACCGCCTTCTTGAACCCGTCCTTATTGTCATAGATCGGATTATTATCGAGACGAACGATCATCTGCTGTGCCTTGTCGAACCCCAGGTCGAAGTTGCGTACATAGTGCATTTGCTGCATCACTACCGCCACGCTGACGATCAGCAACACCGATGTCCCAAACTGAAAAACCACCAGCATCTTCCGGAAGAACGCCCCCCTCTTCCCCACCTTCAACTTCCCTTTCAACGATTCTATCGGGGAGAAGGAAGACAGCAGCAGCGCGGGATAGCTGCCCGCGAACACCCCCGCGACGAGAATGATGCCCGCCAAAAAAACATAGAACCACACATTTCCCCAATATGAAGGCAACTCATATCCCAGGAAGGCGCTATAGACAGGCATCAAAAATTGCAAAAGGACTACCGCTGTCGCCGTAGCCAACGTGGCAAAAAGTATCGAGTCAAAGAAAAACTGCCCTATCAGCTGTCTCC
>DASYSV010000243.1:0-5834 GCA_036010185.1 Puia sp. | reverse complement strand
CGCTGATCGACCTCGACGCCGAAAGCCAGGTCCTTCTCCAGCAGATGGGGCCCGAATATTCCAAATTGCTGTTCGATTACCTGTCGCCGCGAGAGAACCCTCATTATCCGGAGGGTCGGATGGACGACACCCATTTCAATGAGCTGGGCGCGCGCCGTATGGCGGAGATCGTGCTGGAAGATATCCGGGCGCTGAAACTCGGTCTGGCGGCGCATATCTTTTCGCCGGCAGTCACACCGCATACTGCGGCCGCAAGGATCGACTACGCTCCCTTCGCCGACAATTCCGGTCACTGGTATAGCATATTCGACAAAGAGGACATCATCCACCCGCTGCCGGGTCACCCTCGTCTGGCGCCCACCGACATACGCGACATCGCGGATAATATCCTGCTTTTCCAAAAGGACAATGGCGGATGGGCCAAGAACTACGACGTGTTCGCGGTGCTCACTCCCGGACAGAAGGACAGCGTCGCCGCCGCCAAAAAAGAGACGAATACCACCTTCGACAACGGGAGCACCTATAACCAGGTAGCCGCGCTGGCAACAGCCTGGCTGGCGTCGAAGGACACCCGATACAAAGACGCGGCATCGCACGGTCTCGAATTCATCCTGAAGGCGCAATATAAGAATGGCGGCTGGCCGCAGTATTATCCGTTGCGCGACGATTATAGCCGCTGCATCACCTTCAACGACGGCGCCTATGAGGGGATCATACGTCTTCTCAAAGACATCCGGGACGGCGCCTCTCAATATGCCTTCATCGACGCGGCGCTCCGCAAACGGCTGGATGAAGCCTACGAAAAGGGGATGGACTGCATCCTCAAAACCCAGATCGCCGATATGGGCCGGCCCACCGCCTGGTGTCAGCAATACGACGCCCGGACACTGCAACCCGCCTGGGCCCGCAAATTCGAACCGCCTTCCATCTGCAACCGGGAAAGCGCGGGTCTCGTCCTGTTCCTGATGGGCATCGATCATCCCGATCAGCGAATACAGACAGCCATCGAAAATGCGGTGGCCTGGTTCAGGGCATCACGTATTTACAACACCCGTGTCAGGACCATTCCCGCCGACAGGATGGTCACGCCCTTCCGCGTCTCGCTGACCGACAGGGTAGTGGTGATGGATTCCTCCGCGCCCCCCATCTGGACGCGTTACTATGAGCTAAAGACCCATCGCCCCCTCTTTTGCAACCGCGACAGCAAAGTCGTTTACTCGCTCGCCGAAGTCCTTCGCGAACGTCGCGATGGCTATGGCTGGTACACCTACGAACCCGAACAGGTGCTCGACCGCTATGCGGCCTGGCGTCTCAAACAAAGCGGGCATCCCATTACCGTAGCTGCCGATGGCTCCGGCGACTACCGCACCGCGCAGGCGGCCTTCGACGCCTGTCCGCCTCATTCGACCATCTATATCAAAGGCGGAGTCTACCGGGAAAAATTACTCCTCACGAAAGATAGCATCACGCTCCTCGGCGACGATAACACCATACTCACCTTCGACGATCATCCCGGCAAGCTGGCAGCCAATGGCGACAGCATCAATACCCGCAACTCCTACAGCTTTCGCGTGACGGGCAATAACTTCACCGCCCGCAATATCACCTTCCGCAACGATGCCGGTTTTACGGCCGGGCAGGCCGTGGGCGTGGAAGCCCGCGGCGACAGGGAAGCATTCATCGATTGCCGGATCATCGGCAACCAGGATATCCTTTTCCTGAACAACCCGGACAGCCGGCAGTATTACGAAGATTGTACGATCGAGGGTACCACCGATTTCATTTTCGGCGACGCCACGGCCTGGTTCGAGCATTGCACCATCCACAGCAAGAAGAACTCGCATGTAACCGCGGCCTCAACGCCGAAGGACCATGCCTATGGTTTCGTATTCGATCACTGTACGCTCACCGGCGATTCGTCGCTCGCAAAAGTTTCTTTGGGCAGACCCTGGCGTCCTTATGCCAGCGTGACCTATCTTCATTGCTGGCTGGGACGGCATATCCTGCCGGCCGGATGGTCCAATTGGAATACCACGGATAATTATAAGACCGCCCGTTATGCCGAATTTGACGATAACGGCCCCGGCGCGGAGACCGCCGCACGCGTACCCTGGTCGCGCCAGCTGACGTCTTCACAGGCGGCGGAGATCACTCCGCGCACGGTCTTCGGCGATTGGAACCCGATGGAAATCAAAACGACTAAATAGAAGTCTATGCGAAACTTACTTATAGCCGCCGCCCTTCTTAGCTGCTGCAGCACGGTTGCTGCACAGGACTATTCCTGGGATCATCTCCCGGTCATTCACCGACCCGTCTTCAAACACGACACCTTTTCGATCGCACATTACGGCGCGTTGCCCGACGGTATCACCGTCAATACGAAGGCTATCGATGATGCAATCGCGGACTGCAGCCGCAAAGGGGGTGGGGTAGTGCTGATACCCCAGGGACTCTGGATCACCGGTCCGATCACCCTGCGCAGCGGCGTCAATCTGCATGTCGACCGCGCCGCCATCCTGCAGTTCAGTCCCGACAAAGCCCTGTATCCGATAGTCGCGGGGAATTGGGAAGGACATCCTGCCGCGCGTTGTCAGTCCCCCATCTCTGGTACCGATCTCGAGAATATCGCCATCACAGGCGGGGGGATCATCGACGCCAATGGAGATTCCTGGCGCTGGATATCCAAAGACCGGCTCACCGAGGGTGAATGGAAACAGAAAGTGGCTTCCGGCGGCGTCGTCACTGAGGACGGCAGGACCTGGTTCCCTTCGGCCCAGTCCCTGAAAGGCTATCGGACCAAAGAGGCCGGCGTGCTGAAGCCGGGGATGTCGGTGGAGGACTTCAGGGAGATCAAGGACTTCCTTCGACCCAATTTACTGGTCCTCACCAATTGCAGAAAAGTCCTGCTCGAAGGCGCTACCTTCCAGAACTCACCAGCCTGGTGTTTGCATACCTTATTGTGTGAGGATCTGACGCTGGAGGACGTACATGTGCGTAACCCCTGGAGCGCCGCCAATGGCGACGGGATCGACGTGGAATCCTGCAAAGGGGTGTTGATCGAGCGTAGCACCTTCGACGCGGGTGATGACGGCATCTGCGTCAAGTCGGGACGTGATGAGGATGGACGCAAACGAGGCAGGCCGACCGAAAATATGATCGTCCGGGACGATATCGTTTATCGCGCTCATGGCGGCTTCGTCATCGGCAGCGAAATGTCCGGCGGGGCCCGAAATATCTTTGTCTATAATTGCAGCTTCATCGGCACCGATATCGGTCTTCGGTTCAAGACGGTTCGCGGCCGTGGCGGCGTCGTAGAAAAGATCTTCATAAAGGACATAGCCATGCGCAATATCGTCCATCAGGCCGTTTTCCTGGACATGTATTATTTTGCAAAGCCGCCGGCCATCGCCGATGTGTATGACGGTAAGGCCAAAGTGGAGATACCACCCGTCACGGAGGCGACACCGAGATTCCGTGATATTCATATCAGTCATATTGTTTGCGATGGCGCCGAAGAAGGTATATTTGTACGTGGACTGCCAGAGATGAACATCCGGGATATTTATCTCGATCATATGGTGCTGAGGGCTAAAAAAGGCGCGGAGATCATCGAAGCGCAGAATATCACGCTGAAGGATATCCGGCTGGTCACCAGCGATTCGACACCGGTCGTGTATGTCGAGAACAGCAGCAATCTGAATTTCGAAGACATCCATTATCCCCCGGGTGCCGGTCTTCTTTTCAGCATCAACGGAGATAAATGCGCGAATATCCGCGTGGAAGGTACCGATCGTTCGAAAGCCGTCCATGACGCGGCCTTCCGATATGGGGCCGCATCTTCGGCATTGCAATTAAAAGATTGAACATGATACCTGTCAGGACGGCCATTTGTTCCTTCGGAATGTCCGGGCGTGTTTTTCACGCTCCGTTCCTCCATGTGCACCCGGGTTTCAAGTTCTATTCGGTATGGGAGAGGAGCAAGGATCTTGCCGAGGCTCTATATCCGGGCGTCCGCACCTGCAGGAGCCTGGAGGAATTGCTGGCTGACCCCGCGGTCGAGCTGGTGATCGTCAATACGCCGAACTACACACATTTCGACTATGCCAGGGCAGCGCTGGAAGCCGGAAAGCATGTCATCGTCGAAAAACCCTTCACCGTCACCGTCCAGCAGGGAAATGAGCTGATCGCGCTTGCGAAGCAGAAAGGGAAAAAGCTTTCTTCGTATCAAAGCCGCCGGTTCGACAGCGATTTCCGGACGGTGAGACGAGTCATAGGATCGGGTGTACTCGGCACCATTGTCGAGGCGGAGATCCACTACGACCGGTATACGCCCGCTCTAAGTCCCAAAGTACACAAGGAGACTCCGGGACCGGGTACGGGTCTCCTCTATGATCTGGGCGCCCACCTGATCGATCAGGCCTTACAGCTTTTCGGAGACCCCGAAGCAGTGTTCGCAGATCTGTTCATCATCCGTGACGACTCCAAAGTCGATGACTATATGGAAGTCCTGTTGTTCTATCCGGGACTTCGGGTCCGGCTCAAATCGAGCTATCTCGTACGGGAACCACTTCCCGCTTACAGCATTTTCGGTCATACGGGGACTTTTTTAAAAACACGCGCCGACATACAGGAAAAACATTTGCTGGCCGGAGAGATGCCGGACAGCGCCGAATGGGGAATCGAGCCGGAAAGCGAGCAGGGTTTGCTGCACACGGTCATAGATGGAAACACGGTCCGCGAACGGGTGCCCACCGAAAAAGGCAGCTATATGGACTATTTCAACGGTATCTATGAGTCCATCCGCAACGACGCGCCGCTGCCCGTCACCGCGGAAGAAGGAGTCAGGATCATCAGGGTCATCGAATTGGCGTATGAGAGCCTGAACAAAAAACAGATCGTTCCTTTCCGATAAAAATGAAAGTTGCAGTCGCGATATTATTCCTTTTCATCGGCAGCCATGCCCTGGCCAACCCGATTCCTTTTCCTCCCGGTCGCGCCCTCGCCAAGCTCATTATCGTCGATGCCACCGGTCACGGCGACTTCACGACGATCCAGGCAGCACTCAACAGTTTATCTACGGATTCAGCCGCGACCCGCCTGATCTTTATCCGCAACGGCATCTATCACGAGAAAGTCTTTATCGAAAAGAACAATATCGAGCTGAAAGGAGAAGACAAAGAAAAAACGATCATTACCTTTGCGCTGGCGCGTGATGCCTGGCGCTGCGATCATAAGGACGATTGGGGAGTCGCCACCCTCAACCTTAGAGGCAGCGATATCACCCTCCGCAACCTGACTATCTGCAACAGCTGGGGCTTCGACAATACTGCCGCGACCACCGAAGTGGCCTGCGCCGCCGATTCGCCGACCCATCAAAAGGTGGTCGGCAGACAGGGACACCAGATGGCCCTCCGATCATTTCAGACGACACGGCTAAGAGTCATCGGCTGCATATTGAAAGCATATGGCGGCGATACCGTAAGCCCCTGGAACGTCAGCGCCGGATTTTTTTATTTCAGGGACTGCAGCATGGAAGGCGGGGTGGATTTTTATTGCCCCCGGGGCTGGGCTTATGCCGAGCATTGCAGCTTCCATGCGGATGACGGACCGGCCTGCATCTGGCATGACGGCTCGGCCGATCCCGACTCGAAGACAGTATTGAAGGACTGTAGCTTCAGCGGCTATGATGGCTTCCGGCTGGGCCGCTATCATCGGGACGCGCAGTTCTACCTGATCGATTGTCATTTTGCCCCGAATATGGCCGATGAGGATATTTACCTGGTGAAGACGACCAATGTGATCCAATGGGGACGCCGCGTCTTTTATTACCATTG
>DASYSV010000242.1:0-6348 GCA_036010185.1 Puia sp. | reverse complement strand
CACTGTCGTAACTTTCTCCTTATTTTCCGTGGTCATCGTTAATGCCCAGAGCAGTCTGCTCGATAAGGCCAAAAGTGCGGCCAACTCGTTAAAAGGCGGTAAAGGGCTGAGCTCGGATGATATTGTTGCAGGTCTGAAGGATGCCCTGAACCATGGCACACAACATAGTACGGACAAATTGTCGGCGGTGGACGGATTCTTCAAGGACGCCGCGGTCAAAATCCTCCTTCCTCCGGATGCGGTCAAGGTAGAAAAGACCCTGCGAAGCGCCGGGTTCGGCAAACAGGTGGATGATGCGATACTGAGCATCAACCGGGCGGCGGAAGACGCGGCGACCAAGGCGGCTCCGATCTTTCTCGATGCTATCAGGAATATGACCGTATCGGATGGACTCAGTATCCTGAGGGGCAGTGATTCGGCTGCAACGGCGTATCTGCGCAAATCGACCTCCGCGCAGCTGACGGCCGCGTTCCTGCCGGTGATCAAGGCATCCTTAGAAAAGACTGGCGCGACCAAATACTGGAAGGATATTTTCGATACTTATAACAAATTCCCCACGACGTTCCACAAGGTGAATCCCGATCTGCCTTCCTATGCGACGGACAGGGCGTTGTATGGCGTTTTCTTTTATGTGGCGGTGGAAGAGAAAAATATCCGGCAGAACCCTGCGGCGCGGGTGGACGATCTGCTGAAGAAGGTGTTTGGCTCCGGAACGCGATAGCGTTTGTGATGCGGAAAAATGGCTGGGGTCTGGGATAGGCAGGGATATACATAGTATCTTCGCGGGGTATGCTCACCCGGACGTTTTCCCTTTACAAAAAGGCTTATAGCGGTCTCTCACGGGAGACCTGGTTGTTGTCGTTGGTCATGTTGATCAACCGCAGCGGCACGATGGTCTTTCCGTTCATGACGATCTATCTGACGCAGCCGACGATGGGTTACACCATCGGTCAGGCGGGCCTGGTGATCGGGATCTTTGGTCTCGGGGCCATGTGCGGCGGCTGGTTGGGCGGACGGATGGCCGACCGGATCGGTTTTCACCGGGTGCAGCTGGTGACCCTGACGGGAGGAGGCTTTTTGTTTATCCTTTTGGGTCAGATGAAGAGCTATCCGCTCATCTGTATCTGCTCCTTTCTGCTGAGTGTCGTCAACGACGCTTTCCGGCCGGCCAATTCCACGGCTATCGCCGCATATAGTAAAGAAGAGAACCGGACGCGCTCGTTTTCGCTGAACCGTTTGGCCGTCAATCTCGGCTGGGCGGTCGGAGGCGCTATCGGGGGAATACTGGCCTCCATCAATTTTCACCTGCTGTTCTGGGTCGACGGGGTCACGAATCTGCTGGCGGCGTTGCTGCTGCGGATGTTTTTGGCTCCGTCGTCGGCATCGACGCCGGGTGACCGGATCAATAACGGCGAGGGTCCGGCGTTATCGCCCTACAGGGACAGGATCTATCTGCTGTTTATCGCCGGTACCATTCTTTTTGGGTCCTGTTTTTTTCAGATGTTTTCGGTGTTGCCGGTGTTTTACAAGAAGATGCTGGGGATGCCGGAATATATGATCGGACTGTTGATGACCCTGAACGGGTTATTGATCACCTTTTTTGAAATGGTGCTCGTGTTCAAGTTGGAAGGACGGCGCGAAGTCCTGTATTATATTTCCTGCGGCGTGTTGTTCGTAGGAGCATCTTATTTGTTGCTTAATGTCTTTCCCCTGTCAGTCTATACCGCTTATTTTTGTATGATCCTGATGACCGCGGGCGAGATCACGGCAATGCCGTTCATGAATTCGTTCTGGATCTCGCGGACCGCGGCATCCAACAGGGGGCAGTATGCGGGACTGTATACGATCGCCTGGTCCACGGCGCAGGTGGTGGGTCCTGCCGGCGGCGCGGAGATAGCACAGCACTGGGGATTCAGGCCGTTGTGGTGGCTGGTCTGCGGGGTCTGTCTGCTGGCCGCGGCAGGGTTCAGGAGGCTGTTACAACAAATCAAACCGGTTGTCCATGCAGGATGAAAAGTTACAGATGTTCCGCAACCGGCTGACGAAGGATTATCGTCATATCGGGCGGCTGGCGAGGCGGCAGGGGATCGGCTGTTATCGAATCTATGATCATGATCTTCCCGAATTTCCGTTTTGTATCGAGCGGTATGAGGACAAACTGTATCTCGCCGAATATCAGCGCCGGCATGGCATGACCGATGAAGTGCATGCGGAGTGGCTGGAGAGTTGTATGCCCGTCATCAGTGAAGTGCTGGAGACGCCCGACGAAAAAATTTATTATCGTCAGCGAAAACGCAAGGCCGGTCGGCAGGATCAATATGAAAAGCTGGCGAGTGAGGAGGAATTCTTTATTGTGCGGGAGGCGGGGTTGTCGTTCCGGGTCAACCTGACGGACTATCTCGATACGGGATTGTTTTTGGATCATCGTATCACGAGAGGAATGTTGAGGGCCGAGTCTGCCGGTAAAAGGGTACTCAACCTGTTTTGCTATACGGGGTCATTTTCTGTATATGCGGCGGCGGGCGGAGCGGCGAGGGTGGATTCGGTCGATCTGTCGAAGACCTACCTGGCCTGGGCTGGGGAAAATATGGCGTTGAATGCCCCGGTTGAGCAACATCGGTTCATTCATGCCGATGTCAAACAATGGCTGGAGGAGGTGCCGGCGGCGGAGTATGATCTCGTGGTCATGGACCCGCCGACCTTCAGTAATAGCAAACGGATGAAGGACTTCCTCGATATCCAGCGCGATCATGCGGAGTTGATCAATCAAACGCTGCGCGCGATGGTTGCCGGCGGCGTGTTGTACTTCAGTACGAATTACCGGAGCTTTCAGCTGGAGGCAGAAAAGATTGCCGGGGCGGAGATAAAAAATATAACAAACGCCACAACCCCCTTCGATTTCCAAGGCAGATTGTGGCGTCAGTGTTATCGCATTATAAAGGAAAGGCCCTACGGGCCTTTCGGTATCATTAAAGCTTAGCGGGTCGCGGCCGTTGCCGGCAACGGAATATCGCGTTTGAGCATGTCGTTGCGGTTGGCCATGTCCCAGGCCGTATAGAAGACCAGCTGTCCTCTTTTGGCGAGGAGATCGTAATCGATCTTATCCGGTGTATCGGTAGGACGGTGATAGTCCGCATGGATACCGTCGAAATAGAAGATGATGGGGACGCCTTTGCGGGCGAAGTTGAAATGGTCGCTGCGGTAGTAGATGCGTTCCGGATCTTTCGGGTCGTCGAACTTATAGTCCAGTTCCAGTTTCGTATATTTTTTGTTGGTGCCTTCGCTGATCGGTTTGAGATCGGTGGAAAGCTTGTCGCTGCCTACCACATACACATAGTTCATCGAGTCGCCATAATTGCGGTGCGGGTCGATGCGACCGATCATATCGATGTTGAGATCGACGGTGGTATGGTCCAATGGGTAGGTCGGATGGTCGGTATAGAACGCGGAGCCCCAGAGCCCTTCTTCTTCTCCGGAGTTGGCCAGGAAGAGGATGCTGCGGCGGGGGCCTTTACCGGCGTCGCGTGCTTTGGCGAAGGCGCTGGCGAGTTCGAGGACGCTGACCGTTCCGGAGCCATCGTCGTCGGCGCCATAGTATATCTCACCGTTGCGTTTTCCGAGGTGGTCCATGTGCGCCGAGATGACGACGATCTGGTCTTTCAGGTCCGTGCCCGGCAGGAAGCCGAGGACATCGCTGGCCTGGAGCTCGTGCGTTATTTTCTGCAGTGACATTTTTATATCAGCGGTATAGACCTTCGGCGAGGGAGTACCGGATTCGAGCTTACCATAGTCATCGCCGAATATCGCGCGGGCGACTTTCTCGGTGATATAAAAATTATCGATCGAATTGGTGCGACGGAATTCGGTGACGGACATATTCCCTCTCGGCGCGCTCAGCTGAGGCGGAACGCGATCGCCCTTGTACAGGATCAGGACCGCTGCCGCGCCGTTACGTTGAGCGAAATCCTGTTTGGTCGGACCGAAGCGGCGACGGCCGGTGGGCGCCGGCGTACCGGGAGGGTTGCCATTGAGCACCACGACGATGCGGCCACGGACATTAAGGTCTTTGTAATCGTTGCGTGTTGAGTCGTCTACACCATAGCCGGCGAAGACGACCTCGCTTCCCAGTAAGGTGAGGCTGTTATTCGAGGCAACGGGAGCGAAGAAATCCTGATTGAGCGCGAATGCCTGGCTGGCGACCGAGAGAGATGCGCTTTCCAGCGAATCCTGGTACACGGGGTAGGGCAGCTTGTAGTGGTCGCCGTTACCGGGTTGGAGTCCCAACGATTTGAAATGATTTTCGATGTAGTCGGCTACTTTGTGCTGACCTTCGGTAGCGGTCTCACGGCCTTCGAAATCGGCACTCGCTACAATGTACAGGTGCTTTTTCAGATCGTCGGCGGTGATGGTTTTCGCGTATGGACGCGCGTCCGGAATTTTTTGGGCCTGTGCAGCAAAGGCGAAGCACAGAGACGCTGCGATAAAGATTTTTCTCATGGACCAAATATAACGCCCCGGTGCTTATTTCGTGCCGGAGGGCCGGATTTTTGGATGAGCGGATGAACAAATTCAGTTCGGGTCCGGGTATTCAGCCCACCAGCTCGCTGAGCTCGAGCCAGCGGAGTTCCTTGTCGTCGAGGAGTTGGCTGATCTCGCCGATGCGAATGGATAGTTGCTGTAATTGGTCGAAAGGAACGGCCCCGCTGTTCAATTTTTCCGTGACTTCGCGTTTCTCCAGCGAGAGCCGGGCGATTTCCTGCTCCAGGCCTTCGAATTCTCGTTTTTCTTTATATGTCAGCTGGCGTCGGGAGGATGGGGTCGGGGCAGCGGCCGGTTTTGCGGGTTCTTTAGGGGTGATCTCGCCGGTCTCCTGTTCTTTCAGTGAGTCGCGGTATTGAGAATAGTTACCGGGGAAATCGCGGATGACGCCGTCTCCTTCGAGTACTAAGAGATGGTCCACGAGCCGGTCCATAAAATAACGGTCGTGCGACACGATGAGCAGGCAGCCTTCGTATTCGCTGAGAAAATTCTCGAGTATGCCGAGCGTGGGGAGGTCGAGATCATTTGTAGGCTCGTCGAGCACCAGGAAATTCGGATTACGGAAAAGGATGGACAGCAGGTGGAGGCGACGTTTCTCGCCGCCGCTGAGTTTAGAAATATAGGTATACTGTTGTTCCGGAGGGAAGAGGAAGAGATTGAGGAATTGGGCCGCGCTGAGCGAGCCGCCGGCTGCCAGCGGAAAATGTTCGGCGATGTCTTTGACGAATTCGATGACCCGCATGTCCTCTTTGATGACCAGACCCTGTTGTGAATAATTCCCGAAGATGACGGTTTCGCCGATATTGACCTTCCCGCTGTCGGCCTGTTCGAGGCCCTGAAGGATGTTGATAAGAGTGGATTTGCCGACGCCGTTCTTCCCGATGACGCCTACCCGTTCTCCTCGTTTGAAGGTATAGTCGAAGCCCTGAAGGATGATCTTGTCTCCCCAACTCTTGTAGACCTTTTTCAGCTCAGCCACCTTGCCACCCAGCCGGTTCATTTTCATCTGGAGCTCGACCTGCTGGTCTTCGATGCGTTGTTTGGCGCGGGCTTCCACGGCATAGAAATTATCCTGGCGGCTCTTGCTTTTCGTGGTGCGTGCCTTGGGTTGTTTGCGCATCCATTCCAGCTCTTTGCGATAGGTATTCCGTGCCTTGTCGATAGAAGCCGTTTCACTTTCGATACGGGAGGTCTTTTTTTCGAGGTAGTGTTGGTAATCTCCTTTATACACATAGAGATCGCTGCCATCCATTTCCCATATCTCTTCGGTGACGGCATCGAGGAAGTACCGGTCGTGGGTCACGAGCAGGAGGGTCACCTTTTCCTGGTTGAGGTAATGCTCGAGCCATTCCACCATTTCCACATCGAGATGGTTGGTCGGCTCGTCCATGATAAGGAGGACGTGTTTGTGTTCGAACCCGATGTCGATAAGGGTTTTGGCGAGGGCCACGCGTTTCCTTTGTCCTCCGGACAGCGTGCCGGCCGATTGATGGAGATGGTGGATGTTCAGTTTGCCGAGGATCTGTTTAACCCGGGAATCGAAATCCCAGGCACCCAGCTCATCCATCCTGACGATGGCCTTCGTGAGGCGGTCGGCGTCGGCCGTCTCGCTGGCGTCTTCATAGACCTTGATGGCATTGATTATGGGATGATCGTGGTGGAAGATATTGTCGAGGATGGACCGGTCTTCAATGAAGGAAGGCTCCTGCTCGAACAAAGCGACGGTGACATCTTTATGTATCCAGACCGTGCCCTCGTCGGCGGTGTCTTTCCACGAGAGTATGCGCAGCAGGGTAGATTTACCGCTGC
>DASYSV010000204.1:0-8967 GCA_036010185.1 Puia sp. | reverse complement strand
AAATGTCAATGTTCCGCTACTGGTGAAGGTATGATAGGTCATTCCGCCGGTGGTCACGATCGTGCCGCCGGTGGCCTGCGGGCTGCCGGGATAAGCCACGATCACAAGACCGGATCCGCCGTTCCCACCGGGAAGGTCATATCCGCTGTGTCCGTTTGAATTCGCTCCGCCGCCGCCGCCGCCGGTATTTGCCATGGCATCCGAGTTGCTGACTCCACCACCCCCCAATCCGGCCTTCGCGACGCCCGACCCGAGCTGGCCACCCCAGTTGCCGCCGGCTCCTCCGCCTCCATAGTAATACGTCGAGCCGGATAACTGGCCGGTCGACGTGGCCGCGCCCCAGGTTGAATATGCAGACGTACCGTTGCCGCCATTGGTCGGCCAGCCGGAGGCAGTGTTCCCGTTGTTGTATATGCCGCCGCGTCCACCGGACGCCGAGCCATCCGAATTGACCGACGCGCCTCCGCTGCCCGATGATGAGCTGGATGTCGCGTTCGATCCGGCATTGCCGCCGGCAGAGGTCCAGGTTGTCGATGAGAATGTTATAGAGGAAGCGTTTCCATTCGTTTGGGTCACGGCAGGTGAAAATCGGTATCCGTAACCGCCGGCCCCCACTACTATGTTGATGATGGCTCCCTGCGGAGCGGAAGATGTTGCGAGTGTCACCTGTCCGCCACCCCCGCCCCCTCCGCCACTGGAGTTGGTTCCATTGTTGCGGCCACCGCCGCCACCGCCGCCGATGATGAGCATCTGAAAATTTATTTGTGCATCGACTAAGAAGGGACCGAAGAGAATAAGGAGAAGGATCAGGATCTTTTTAGGGGTACGGATATGGATCATGGAAAGAGAACGATTCTCGCGAAAAAAAATTATCCGCTCCTGTGGACACATACGTCCGACATCCGGAATGATCCATTGAAGGTATAAGTCCTGCGCGGACGGTGATCGCGATTTGGAGAATCTGCTCAAGGGCCGTCCGGATTACAACCCGCAATAGTAATCATAACCGCGCTCGAACCAGTAGTCGCGGGGGCGGTCGTTGCTGAAATAGAGTTTGCCGATGCGTTTGAGATTTTTTACGCCGTATTTGATGGGGATGATGAGGCGGAGGGGCGCGCCGTGCCTGGGATCGAGGGGTTTGCCACCCATTTGGTAGCAGAGCA
Source organism: Puia sp. (assembly GCA_036010185.1). Classification (GTDB taxonomy): domain Bacteria; phylum Bacteroidota; class Bacteroidia; order Chitinophagales; family Chitinophagaceae; genus Puia. The sequence continues at coordinate 7,804 of DASYSV010000204.1, read as the reverse complement.
GGGTCTGGGGGTGCATGGCGCTGGGCATATCGATCCCGACATAGTATTCGTCATCGGGGGTGGAGAGTCCGACGTAGTCGAGGGACGCCTCTTTTTGGAGACCGTAGTGGGCGATGAAATCGCTGAATTTTACGCCGCCCCACCAGGAGATCTGGCTCCATCCTTCGATACATTTGAATTCGAAGGCAAATTCGGTGAGGGGAAGACGTTGGAGGTCTTCGATGCTGATATCGAGTTTGCGGTTGTCGAGCGTGGTGACGTGGAGACGCCAGTCGGCGGCATTGAAGCCACTGGGGTTTAGGCCGACGCCGCCATTATAGCGGACATTGGTCGCGCCGGCGGAGGTGGGATAGGTGGGGGCGAGATGGTCGGGGCTTAGGGTGTGTTTGAAGATCTTGCCGTCGGCGTCGAGAGAGTTGCGGAGCGGAGATTGGACGCCTTCTTTGGAGGCGGAGTCTTTCAGCAGGAACCAGGATCTCCAGGCAGTGGCGCCGAGGATCGCGAATACGGAAAAACTGAGGAAGGAACGGCGGGTGATCTGTTGTTCAGGGGTGAGGTCGCGGGAGTAGCCGAGCGCTTTTTTAAGTGTCGTGCGGAAGGAGGCAAGGCGGGCCCGGAGCTTATTCATTGGATTGGTTTTTCGTGTCGTGGAGGACTTCGAAACCGGTGACCATGGCCTGGAAATTGTTCCAGCCGGCGAGGATCACCTGTACGACATGGATCAGGAAAAACAGACAATAGAGCAGCGTCAAAATGAAATGGATGACGCGGGCGTTGCCATAGCCGCCGAAGACGGCGGTGAGCCAGGAGAACTGGATGGGTTTGTAGATGGCCAGGCCTGTCAGGACTGAGCCGATGCCCATCAGGATGATACCGGTGTAGGCGATCTTTTGTGCGCCGTTGTATTTTTTTTGAGGGGGTGCGGATTTTCTTATGTGCAGGTCGTGGAGAAGTACGAGCCAGGCCTCTTTGAACGAGCGGCGATCGGGAAAGAGATACCGCCATTCACCTGAAAAAATCGTATAGCCGACATAGACCAGACCGTTGACAAAGAATATCCACATGAACAGGAAATGAAAGGCCATGCCTTCCGCCAGCCGGTGGGATATATTGAGCGCCTTATAGAACGATTCCGGGAAAAAACCGAAAAGGATATGGCGGCCGAGATGGATCTTATACACGTCATTGGCCCAATAGATGAGCATCCCGCTCCAGATCATGATGAACAGAACCGGGAAGTTGATCCAATGCATCCAGCGAATGGACAGGGGGTGCTTGGGAACTAACTTTTTCATGCGTTCCGATTTGACCGAAATTTACGATTAATGCGGGAAAGATGATCTACCGGTTATTTACGATGCTCATTATCCCGGTGAATATCTCCAGGAGGCCCGCCAGACCGTTCTTTTTGGGGTCGGCCAGCGTCAGATCGAAGTCTGTCACTACCGTGTTGCCGATGACATGACCCGCGGAGACGGTGAAGACCCCCATTTTACGATAGACCGCGGCGAGGTTCCTGGCTTTTTCGATGGTTGTTGCATCCTTTCCTTTGGTGAGGCTGATGAAGAAGTCGGAAAACATCCCCATGTCGAGGCCAAGCGAGAAGGAGCCGTTCTGCATTTCTTTGGAAAGGACACGGCCGGTAGGATGGGAGGCCGAAGCGGAGTAGCTGAAATAGTTCCGGGCCATTGCCGGCGTGGTGGTCACCACGGCGATGTCGTTTTGCACGGCATAATAATGAAAAGGGGTATTGAAAGAGCTGTCGACGTCGGGTGCTGTAGCGGCGTCGGTGAGTCGATAGTACGAAGCCGAACGCCTGAATGCTGCCGTGTCCCTGACGCTGAAGACAGCAAAGACGTCCGGCATCTGTATTGTTTCGGCAGAGTGCTGATCTGCGCTTGCGTCATAGGCCAGCAACAGACAATCGCCTTTGAGCGCGGCGGACATGTCTTGCAGCGTAAGCCCTTTCTGTCTGAATAAAAGTTCTTTCAACTTACCGAGGGTATCCAGCAGCAGGGCGGGATCGAAATGGAATGTCGCCGCACCGATGATATTGCCGAATGGTGCGCCCGTCACGAGCGTGGAATCGAAACGAGGGTTGACCAGCCGCGTAATGGAAGCTGCTTTCTGAGGTGTCGTCAGGCTGATGTGGCGATAACTTATTTTTCCGGTGTCGAAACGAAGGATGCCGATATTGTGTTCACGGGTTTCCTCGACACCCCGGTAAAGCCCGCTCAGATGGGCGCCGAGGGGAGTCAGACGGAGGGCTTCGCCCAGCGCGGCAAAACTCGAGCTATGGCGGTTCCAGATATGTGCGTCCGCCTTCTCCGAAAAAGCCTTTCTGAAATCCGGATCGGTCATAAAATAAGAATTCGGATATCCGCGCCAGGCCGCCAGTGCCCGGCGGTAATTGATGTCGCGGATGACATCGATGCCAAACGATTTTAAGGAACTATGCGAGGCTTCGCGGGTGACCAGCACGGCATGCCGCTGGTCCCATGCAACCGCCAGATCGGAGGACGTGAATACCTGGCCCTGGCCATGTGGCAACGGAGATGCGCCATCGGGGGCGCGCAGGGCCCTTACCTGTGAGCGTAAATGGGCAATGAATTTATCGGGATCCATCAGTGTGAACACGATCGTGGTATATTTCGGGCTATCCGGGTGATAGCGGTTGGATACCGCGAGGTATAGATCCGAATGGAGATCGATCCCTTCCTGCAGGGTGGACTTGATGGATCCGAATTCGGCGGCGATGGCCTGGGACCCGAGGAATGGCGCCTCCAGCGCGGAAAAGCTGGTCTTGGAAAGCACGGCTCCGAGATCGACATGATAGACCGCGTCGGCATCGGGAGGGATATGGCGAAAGGCCGCGGATTGCGCCGGTGAGCGCGCGGATGATGCGGGTGCGACGGCGGGTGATTGCGCGAATGTTCGGGGGCACGAAAACCAGAGCAGCGTGATCAGGATACCGGTGCTATTGCGACTCATTACCGGATGGTTTGGCGGACAACTTGCTCATGATATCGATGAAGCTGGACAGCCCGTTCCTATCTTTGTCGGTCATGCGAAGCTGGAAATCCGATTGCATGGTTCCTGCGTTGATGCCGCCGGATATGAGCAGCACGTCCATTTGGCGTATCGCGTCGAGCAGCGCCTGATTCTTGGCCGCGATGGTATCGCCCCTGGTGAGCATAGGCGTCAGGAAATCGGCGACCGAATGCATATCGATGCCCATTGAGAACATAATGGGTCGGGAGGGATCGAGCATCAGCCGTTGGGCCGGTTTGGCGTCTCCGGCGGGGTGATTGAAAAAGTCGTTGACCTGGCGGCGGTCGCCGCCGATGACGGCTATGTCGTTATGGAGGGAATAAAAGATCTTTAGTTTGTGATGAGCTGTGTCGGCGGCCGAGGTGTCCACGGGAGCGGCGGCGTCGGGAATATTCAGCCCCTTCGTGATCCGGGTAAAAGCGGCCGGGTCAGCGACGGAGACCATGCCGAAGATGCCGGGTTTAGCGGCGGCGCTACCCGCGGCGCTCTTGTCGGGGTTATAAGCCAGCACCATGAAGTCGCCTTTCATGGCGGTAAGGAAGTCCTGCAGGTTGAGACCTTTTTTGCCGAGCATGCTGTTCAGGCTATCCATTGGTATCAGGCGCCGGACCGAGTCCATCATGGCGTGTAGATTCTCATGCATGGCCATCATACCCATGAGCCTGCCCGATGGGACCGCCGCCACCAGCTCACCGCTCAGACCCTGACCTTCGAGACGTTGCAGGCTGGAGAGTTCATCGGGGGAGACGAATTTGACGATGTTATAGGAAATCTTTCCGGGCTCGAAGCGGAGCGTGCCGATGGTAGGAGCAACGCTCGATCTGGCGATCATCTGCATGATGCCGCCCATTTTCGCGGCGGCGGGATTACCTTTTAGCATTTTTTCCATCATGGACAGATTGGTAGCATGACGATTCCAAATCTGCATATCGGCATCGTTGGAGAATGCGGTGGTGAACCGGGTATCGGTAGTAAAAAAAGAATGATCGGACCCGTGGAGGGCGGTAAGGGCTTTATGGATCAGGTGGTGTAGATCGGGTGGGTTAGTGGAGGTGGAGCCGGGTAATTGGGCGCCTCCGATGACTATGACGGCCAGGTTAGCGTTCCAGGCGAAGGATGTCTTGTTACCTGTGGCAACCCTCTCGTGACCCGGCATTTGATGGAAATGCATGTCGCTGCCGGCTGATTGGATGAAGGCCACGAATTTCCCGGAATCGGTCAGGTGGACGATGATGGTCGTATACCTGGTACTATCGGCGTGATAGACATTCGATCGGGCGATGATGACATCCTGGTGGAAATCTACCCCGGAGTTCAATGCCTTCATGATGTCGAAAGGCATTTTCGTCTTGCCCAGATTGCGTCCCTTCATGAGGGAGGACAGGGTTTGCCAATCGACTTTCGGACCGAGCGTTGCCAGGCTGACATGATAGACCTGGTCGGCATCGGAAGGGATGTGATGGAAAAGGGGATTGGCGGTTTGGGCTTTCGCATGGGAAAAGGCTATGGCAGGCAGCAGGGCCAGCAGGAGAATGGTCTTTTTCATGAGACGAAAGTTAGGGCATTCGGGCGGGTTATGCAAGGGTTTTTGAGGGGCGGCGACTATTTGAGCGAGGTGACGAATATTTGAGCGAGGCAGCGACTATTTGAGGGGTGGCGACTATTTGAGCGGGGCGACTATTTGAATTTTCGGATCAACTCGTCGAAGCCGAGGGTCGTCTGTTCGCCGGTGCTCAGGTTTTTTAGCTGACACTGGCGGATGGCAAGTTCCTGGCTGCCCAGGATGACGACAAAGGGAATGGCTTTTTTCTCCGCGTATTTGAATTGTCGGTCAAATTTCGCCTGTTCGTGGAATAGCTCTGCCGGGACGCCGTTTGCACGAAGCTGTTGCAGCAGTCCGAAGGCGGCGCGGGATTCGGCCTGACCGAGATGGAAGAAAAGGACTTTGGTGCCGGTGTGAATGTCGGCGGGGAAGAGGCGCAGCTCTTCCATAACGTCATAGATACGGTCGACTCCGAAGGAAATTCCGACGCCGGGGATGCCGGGTACGCCGAAGGTGCCGGTGAGGTCGTCATAACGGCCGCCGCCGCCGATGCTGCCCATTGCGATGTCTTTTGCCTTTACCTCGAAGATGGTGCCGGTGTAATAGTTAAGCCCACGGGCCAGAGTGGGGTCGAGGACGAGCGGGGGGGCGCCGGGGTAATCGAGGATGGTCTCGAGTTCGGTAATGCCCTGGAGGCCGGTGTCGTTGCCGGCGAAAAGGGTTTTGAGGGCGGCCAGTTTTTCGGTGTTGCCGCCTTCTATGGAGAGATAGTTTTTTACGGTGGAGATCTGGGAGGCGTCGAGGTTGCGGTCGGTGAGTTCGATGATGACTTTTTCCAGACCGATCTTATCGAGCTTGTCGATGGCGACTGTGATGTCTGTGAGGTGGTCGGCGCCGCCGGATAGTTCGGCGAGGGCGGCGAGGATCTTGCGATTGTTGATGCGGATCTCGACGGGGATGTTAAGCCGTTGGAAGGCAGTCTGGTAGATGGACGCCAGCTCCACCTCATTGAGCAGAGAATTGCTGCCGACGACGTCTGCGTCGCATTGATAGAATTCGCGGTAGCGGCCTTTCTGGGGGCGGTCGGCGCGCCAGACGGGTTGCATTTGGTATCTTCTGAAGGGAAAGGTCAGCTGGCCATGGTTCATCGCGACATAGCGGGCGAAAGGTATCGTCAGGTCATAGCGCAGGGCGCGTTCGGTGAGATCGGAGTCGTTCTTGCCGGCGAGGACGTTTTCGAATGCCTTTCGGGATTTGTCGATATTCTTTGGATCGCCGAGACCGTTGTTGAGGATCTTGAAAATGAGCTTGTCGCCTTCTTCGCCGTATTTGCCCATGAGGGTTTCGAGCTGCTCCATCGCGGGGGTTTCGAGAGGCTGGAAGCCGTATAGTTCGAAGACGTCGCGGATGGTATCGAAGATAAGCCGGCGTTTGCGCACGGTGACGGGGTCGAAATCGCGGGTGCCCTGGGGCAGGGAGGGTTTATTGTTTTTACTCATGGTTGATCTAATGTTTGACCTTCGGTCGAGCCGCCTCCGGCGGCTCAGGGGTGGTTTGGGTGTAGTTGGCGATGATGCGGTCGGCGGCGGCGGAGATCATTTTATAGACCTCGTGATAGCCGGGTTCGGCGCCATACCAGGGGTCGGGTACGTCTTCGTCGGCGCCCGGATGGAGCTCGTTCATGAGAAGAGAGAGCTTAGACGGATCGTAGGAGCGACCGGAGATGCGGCGGATATTGTCGACCACGTCCCCAGCCATGGCATATATTTTATCAAAGCGTTGAAAATCAGCCGGCGTGAATTGGCGGGCGCGTTGGCGGCTGATGTCGATGCCATTGAGTCGGGCCACTTTTTGGGAGAGATGATGCGGGGCTTCCCCGGTGTGGTAGCCATTGGTACCGGCGCTGTCCACTTCCCAGTCCAGATGGGCGGCAAGGGCCTTCTGGCGAAGGATTCCTTCGGCAAGGGGGCTGCGGCAGATGTTGCCCAAACAAACGAAGAGGACTTTCATGGGGGGCAAAGGTAAGGAATGCGGGGCGATGGATGGCGATCGGAGGGAATGCGTGGGCGATGGGGGGAAGATGGAGCGCGATCGGAAGGAATGCGGGGCGATGGTGGGGGGAAGATGGAGGGGCAAAGCGAAGGATCGAAGGGTCGGCGGGTTTATGGAAAAGGCGGGGTGCTGCATCTCTTTACCGTAAATTAGCCGGGCGTTTTTGGCGTTTATTGCTTAATTTGCCCGCAAGGATATAATTAATTATGGAAAAAGAGGCTCCGGAAAGACCGGACAGGCGGAAGCAGAGCTATGCGTTGATGCGGGCCATTATGGATTTTGGGATGGGTATCATTATCGTCGGATTCGGAATCCTTTTCCTGCTGGCACCGCTATTTAAGCTGCAATTGTCGATAGATGACTTGTTCCGGTACATATTCGCCGGACTCTGTCTGCTGTACGGCGGTTTCCGGATCTATCGCGGGGCGAGAAAAAATTACTTTAATTAAATTAATGATCGGTAAAGGTTTTCTGACAGGAGTTGTCTTTTGCCTGCTTATGGGCGGTTGCAAGTCACACACAAAGGGAGTTTCACAAGAGACACCTACGAGCGGGACCATACATATCAGCGTCGATGAATCCTTCAAGCCTGTCATCGATTCCCAGATCAAGGTTTTCGAATCGTCCTTCCCCAATTGTCATATTATCGCCGACTATGAACCCGAGGCGCAATGTCTGCGCGACCTGACCACGGACTCGACCCGCCTGGTGCTGGTCACGCGTGGCCTTACCGTTCAGGAGGAAGACTTTTACCAGGACTCTTTCCATATGCGTCCCCGTTATGGCGTGCTGGCCTTCGATGCCGTCGCGGTCGTCGTCAATAATAGCTCCAGGGATTCGATCTTTTCGATCAAACAACTTCAGGACCTGCTGAGCGGCAAGGACAAGGAGCATCAGCCGGTGATGGACGGGGTCACGGCAACGAGTACCGTACGTTATGCCATGGACTCCATCCTGCAGGGGAGGCCGTTGGGAAAGAATGTGATGGGCGTCAAGGGGGCAGAAGCCGTCGTCGATTATGTGGCGGGTAATCCCCGCGCTGTGGGGTTTGTGGGAGCCAGCTGGATCGGCGACCGCAGCGATCCTGCCGATACCAGCTTCTCGCGGAAAGTCAGAGTGGGCGCCGTCCAGTGCGTGAGCTGCAAGGGTCCCACGAAT
>DASYSV010000194.1:0-6522 GCA_036010185.1 Puia sp. | reverse complement strand
CTATAGCCGCCGCTCGGCCGGCTGAAGCTGCGGGATTGCTGGAAATTCTGTGAACGTACCTGTCCCCGGTCGCGCATTTGCTGCTGGCGGTTCAGGTTTTGCTGTACGCCGGGATTATTGCCCAGCGGGCGCCAGGAATTGGATTGGCGTTGCTGCCATTGATTCGTAGTGGCGTTGCGTTGATAAACATTGCCCTGCCGGTCGGAGAATACGTTATTGCGCGGCGACCTGTTGAACCCATTACCCGATGGACGGCTGTATCCGCCCGGTCTCGCGCCTTGCGGGGCAAAGCCTCTGCCCGCACCGTTCATGCTCGGTCTCCCGATCGCGGTACGGTTGTAAAACGTATGGTTATCGCGGGTGACTACGCCGCCGCGGCCGGCATAGATGTTCGTGTGGAAATTGGTCGAGTAGACGTTCCGGTTCCTGTAATAATTGGATCCGTAGAAACCATAGGACCTGTAACGGCTCCATGCATATGCGGGATGATAGACATGCGGACCCCACCAGCCGCCGCCGGCCCATCCGCCGCCCCATCCGCCGTGGAACCCGAGGCCATAATGGAACCAGCCAAATCCATAACCCCATCCCAGCGTCCATCCGGCCCAGGGATTATAACAAACGTTGAAACCCCATGTCCAGGGCCGGGGATAATAGTATCCGCCATACCAGGGATTATAATAGAAGCCCGTACCGTAAACGACGGTCGGTCCATAGATATAGGTATTGAGGTAACCCGGGGTATAGCCCATATATACATAATCAGGCGTCACGTCATAGATATAGACATATTTCGTGTTATACAACGGAGAAGTCGGCGGTATTCTGTCCACATCACCAGGTCGTGCCGTGGCCACCACCCAGGGCCCGTTCGGACTGGACGACTGGAACCAGACGCCATTATCGACGGTATAATACATCCCGTTGTCTTCCATTACCGAAGAACCCGTATTCGTGGCATATTGCATGTCCGTACCCTGCAGCGGCGCAAACTGCGGATCGCCATTATAGTTCACCGAGGTAGAAGCGTTGTTACGATCGACTTTCGCCGTCTGCGGTATCTGCGCATCCATGACGGCTTCACGAGCGGCATCGGTACCGGCTACACTGGCAAGAACATTGTCTTTCGGACTGCCATTGGGGATCTTTGCAAAATCGGGAGGCAGCGAGTTGCTGGCGATATAATGCCATCCGCCCGTCAGCGATCCCGATGCATACCAGCGACCAGAGATCAATACATAGTACTGACCGGACTGATCCTGGAAAATATCGTTGGAGGAGTTGCTTGCAAAGCTGAGGCTGGTACCGGAGATCGGAGTAAAATTCGGTCTGCCGTCGGTCTGGATCAATTCGGCAGGGGAAGTACTGACGATTATATTGGAGATCTGACGATCCTGCGCTGCGCTTGCGCTGTCCACGTACCCTGCATTTCCGTTGTTGGCATTGTCGACGGCGGATTGCACCTGTTGCAGCTGGGAAGGGATGTTTCCGGCGGGGGAGTAGGGCCCGGTAGCGGACTGAGCCTGATACCAATGTTTTCCGCCATAGAGGTAGAAATTACCGTCGGGGCCTTTGACGATGGTGAACGGGGAGTTGACGACGACGTCGAGCCCCCAGTCTTTATTCGTTTGCAGCTTAGGCTGTCCGTCGATGAGGACCATCAGCGAAGGCTGATCGGCATAGATGATCCGGGGCGCCTGCGTATTGAGGTCCTTGGAGAGTTTCTTTTGTTCGGTATTTTGGTCGAGGCCTGCCAGCAGCTCGTCGAGTGAAAGCGTGCCGACCACCTGTGGAAGATTCGTTTCGAGGGCGGTCTTTATGCTATTGGTAAAGTTGTCATCGGACTGCCCCGGGAACCGCACATTGGGCACTCTGGCGGACTGAATGACGACCTGGCGTGCATCCCTGTCGGTTTCCACGTTGGCTACCGACCAAAAGGTACCGAAAACGGGATCAGTTTTGCCCTGCTCCAATACGGAAATCGCCCAGCGGGATTTCAACACATTATCTGCAAAAGCCTCAGGCTGAGGTTGATAGATCTTTACGATCGTACCATCATCGGTGGTGAAGCTTCGGGGCCAATCCTGCGGTTGCTGGGGCGGGGGACCGTCCTGTTGCTGGGGCGCGGGTGCGGCTGTTGCGGATGCCGCGCCGGCCATCAGGATGACTGCCAGCAACATAGAGAATATACTACGAATGCTTTTCATATGTTTGTTTTTCATTTAGTAGTCCTTTGACTATCACAGAAGCGCAAAGTTTGGTGGGTTCTTAAATAAAGATGTTAAAAAGCTATTAATGATCACCGCCGGCTAGTGTGCCTCGAGCCAGTTGATCCCGGAGCCCATTTCGGCAAGGGCTGGCACTTCCTGCGGCAGGGGTAGCGCTGTTTCCATACAACGCATTATTATGGGTTTAATTATATCGAGCTCTGCCCTATAAGCGTCGAAGACCAGTTCGTCATGCACCTGCAGGAGCATCTTCGATCTGAAACCCTGGCGGGTGAATTCCTCATGGATCCGGATCATGGCGAGCTTGATCATATCTGCCGCCGAACCCTGGATCGGGGAATTGATGGCATTGCGTTCGGCAAAGCCCCGTATGGTAAAATTGGCGGAATTGATATCCCTCAGCCATCTTTTCCTTCCCATCAGGGTCTCCACGTAGCCATGCTCGCGTGCAAAATTGATGGTGCTGTCCATATATTTCTGGATACCCGGGAACTGGGATTTATAATTGTCGATGATCTCTTTGGCCTCTGTACGGCTGATGCCGAGATTATCCGCGAGACCGAAGGCGCCCTGTCCGTAGATGATGCCGAAATTAACGCTTTTGGCCTTGTACCGCATTTCCTTCGTGACCGATTTTTCGTCCACGCCGAACACCCTGGCGGCCGTTGCCGTATGGATATCCTTTCCTTCGCGGAAGGCGGCACACATATTCGGGTCTTCGCTGATGGCCGCGACGATACGCAATTCTATCTGAGAGTAATCGGCCGATAGCAGGACATAATCTTCGTCGCGCGGAATGAATGCCTTGCGGATCTCCCTTCCTCTTTCCGTGCGGATGGGTATATTTTGCAGGTTGGGGTTGTTCGAACTGAGGCGGCCGGTGACCGCGACGGCCTGGGCATAGCTGGTATGTACGCGTCCCGTCTTGCGGTTGATCATCAACGGCAATGCATCGACATAAGTCGACTTCAGCTTGGTGAGCTCGCGAAAGGCAAGGATATCGTCCACGATCTGGTGTTTGACGGCCAGCTTCAACAACACGTCCTCACCGGTGGCGTACTGCCCCGTCTTTGTCTTTTTGGCTTTGGGGTCCAGCTTCATTCGTTCGAAAAGTACCTCCCCCAGCTGTTTGGGTGAGGCCAGGTTGAAGCGCTCGCCCGCCTGCTGATAGACCTTTTCCTCTGCCTGCCGCGCTTCGTGGTCCAGCTCTTTGGAATATTCCAGCAGGAAGCCGGTGTCCACCCTGATCCCCTCGAACTCCATATCGGTCAGCACTTTTACCAATGGGTTCTCGACCTCATGGAATACCTTTTCGACCGCCTTTTCTTTCAGCTGCGGCAGGAAGATATGTTTCAGCTGCAGCGTGATGTCGGCGTCTTCCGCGGCATAGTCTTTTATCTTTTCGAGCTCCACGTCGCGCATATTGCCCTGCCCTTTTCCTTTTTTCCCGATGAGCTCTTCGATATGCACCGGTTCGTAGCCCAGGTATTGGGCGCTCAGCTGGTCCATCCCCCGTTTGCCTTCGGGCTCGATGACGTAGTGGGCAAGCATGGTATCGAAGACGAAGCCCTTCAGCGTTACACCGTACCATTTCAGCACGAGGAGATCGTATTTCAGGTTCTGTCCGATCCAGACGGTATCCGGGGATTCGAACAGGGGGCGGAAGGCGTCGATGATATTTTGCGCTTGCGGCACGGTAGGCGGGCAGCACGGTACGTACCAGGCTTCACCGGGTGTGATGGAGAAGCTCATGCCGACGATGTCGACGTCATTGGCGTCGATGCCGGTCGTTTCGGTGTCGAAACAAATTTCCTTTTGGGTTTTTAGTTTTTCGACAAGCTCTTTAATAGCGGCGTCGCCCACAACGGCGGTATACGTATGCGGCGTGTTGCTGATGCATTTGCCCATGTGCGGGTGTGCCCCTTCGGAAGGCTCCGAGGTTTCGCCGGCGGCTTCTCCTTCGGCGGCGTCTACTCCCTTTTCGACTGCGGCTTCGAGACGGGTGCTTGCCTCTTCGAGGCGGTCGGCCGCCGCAGCCTTCTTCTTACCGGTAGCCACCGGTTTTACCGCATTGCCGAACAGATCGGTCTGAACAGCTTCCGGCGCCACATATCCTGCCGTTGCATATCCATCCCCGAGGATGCGTTTGCCAAGCGTCTTGAATTCGAGACCGTTGAAGATCTCATTCAAGGCATCCTTATTCCAGTCCTTTAGCCGGAAATTCTCCTCATGGAATTCCACGGGCACGTCCGTGATGATCGTAGCCAGCTTTTTGCTCAGGATCGCGGACTCTTTTCCTCCGCGGACCTTTTCTCCGAGCGCGCCTTTGATGCCGTCCGCTCCGGCGATGACATTTTCGAGTGTGCCGAATTCTGCCAGCAGCTTGGCGGCCGTTTTTTCCCCGACGCCTTTGATGCCGGGTATATTATCGACCGCATCTCCCATGAGACCCAGGATATCGATCACCTGGGCCACGTCCCTGATATTCCATTTTTCGCAAACCTCTTTCGGACCCAATATTTCGGCAAGTCCCCCCTGATATCCCGGTTTGTAGATCCGGATCTTTTCGGAGACCAGTTGTCCATAGTCTTTGTCGGGGGTGACCATATAGACCTCATATCCCACGGCGGCGGCTTGTTTGCTCAGTGTGCCGATGACGTCATCGGCTTCAAATCCGTCGAGCTCGACGGTCGGGATATTGAAACCCTGGACGATCGCCTTGATATCGGGCAGAGCGCTTATGAGGTCTTCCGGCGCCTCCTGGCGATTGGCCTTATAATCTGAAAAATCGGTATGTCTTTCTGTCGGCGCCTCCGTATCGAAACAGACCGCCATATGTGAAGGGTGCTGATTGTTGATCAGATCGACAAGGGCATTGGTAAACCCGAACTGCGCATTGGTGTTGCGGCCCCTGGACGTGATGCGCGGGCTGCTGATGAGGGCATAGTAGGCGCGGAAGATGAGCGCCATGGCATCGAGAAGGAATAATCTTTTATCGGTATTTTCCATGGAAGCGAATTTAGGCAATTAGCCGGGATTAATAGGGGACGGCGACCCGCAGGGTCGGCGCTATTCCTTCATTTCCTTCAATTTCTTCTGCAGTCCGAACATCTCATCCCGCAACCTCGCTGCCTCCATAAAATCGAGGTCGCGGGCCGCCTTCTCCATCTCCTTTTTGGTCCGTGCGATCGCCTTCTCCACCTGCGGGATAGTCTGATAAACCTCCTGTTCCTCTTCGACGACTGAGACAAGCTCGCCATCGGGAGCAACGGCATAAGGATCACCCGGGTTATAACCTTTGACGTCCAGAACCGAAGTCTGGGCGAAGACCTGTTCTTTCGACTTGATGATGGTACGGGGAATGATACCATGCTTTTCATTATAGGCGATCTGTTTTTCGCGGCGGCGGTTGGTCTCATCGATGGTCCGCTGCATACTTTCGGTCATCGTATCCGCGTAGAAGATAACGAGCCCATCCACATTACGCGCGGCGCGACCCGCAGTCTGGGTCAGCGATTTCTCATTGCGAAGGAATCCTTCCTTATCGGCATCGAGGATAGCCACGAGCGATACTTCCGGGAGATCGAGCCCTTCGCGGAGGAGGTTTACACCTACCAGGACATCGATATCACCCAGCCGCAACTGACGCAGGATCTCCACGCGTTCGAGGGTATCGACTTCGCTATGGATATATTTGGAGCGGATGTCGATCCTATGCAGATAGCGATCCATCTCTTCGGCCATACGTTTGGTCAGCGTGGTCACGAGCACGCGGTCTCCTTTTTTGACGCGTTTGTCGATCTCGTCGAGAAGATCGTCGATCTGGCCTGCACTGGGCCTTATGTCGATGGGCGGATCGAGCAACCCGGTCGGACGGACCACCTGTTCGACGACCACTCCTTCCGTTTTTTCAAGCTCATAGTCCCCCGGCGTCGCCGATACGTAGATCGTCTGCCCCGTCATGCTTTCGAATTCATGGAAATTCAGCGGCCGGTTATCGAGTGCGCTGGGGAGGCGAAAACCGTAGTCCACCAGCACCAGTTTTCTGCTTCTGTCTCCACCGTACATGCCGCTGATCTGAGGGACGGTCTGATGGCTCTCATCCAGCACCAGGAGAAAATCTTTCGGAAAATAGTCCAATAGACAGAAGGGACGGGTCCCGGGCATGCGCCGGTCGAAAAAACGCGAATAGTTCTCCACACCGTTACAGTAACCCAGCTCGCGGATCATCTCCACATCGTAGTTCACTCTTTCGCTCAACCGCTGCGCTTCGATGTATTTGCCGACATTCTTG
>DASYSV010000189.1:0-6690 GCA_036010185.1 Puia sp. | reverse complement strand
AGGCATTGGCTTCGGTCATCCAGTCGAGTATGGTCCTGTCCGTATCCCAGCATTCGCCGACACCGAAAGGACGATAGGCGATGTCATTTCGAAGACCGCGGAGCTCCTGGATGGCACGTACCATCCAGCCTCCATAGCCTTTGACACAGTCATACCGGAACCCGTCGATGCCGATGGTCCCGAGCAGATAGCGGGTATATTCGAGGAGAGAGGTATAGACATCGGGATTGCGATGACAGAGATCGGGAAGCCCGCCGAAGGAAAAACCGTCGGTGGTCTCGTATTCCGACGGATGAAAACATTCCCAGTCGCGGGGGAACTTGCCGCTGGCCGGCGTGAATTTCGTCCAGCCCATGCTGTTGGTGACAGGGTTCAGCTCCTCAGCGTCCGCGCCTGAGTTATGATTGAATACGAGGTCGGCATAGACATCGATGTTGTGAGTATGCGCTTCGGCGATGAGCGCGAGAAGATCGGCCCTGGAACCGAACCAGGTGGGGATACCGCCTTTCTGGTCGAGCTCACCGAGATCCCAGTAATCGTAGGGATCATAACCCATGGACGGACCGCCGATGCAGGCAGCTTTGCAGAAGGGGGGAAGCCAAATGGCGGTGAAGCCTGTCGCGGCAAGGGAGGTTATCCGGGGTTTGACATAATTGAACCATTGATAGGCTTGATTTTCGAGGGACGGGCAGTTCCAGTAAAAGGTTTGGAAGAGGACGCCCATAAGAAGATGGTTTGGTGGGGATTAAATTTACCGAATAAAAGGTAAATTGGGCGTATGAAAACAATGTTATGTTTTATACTGGTCGCGGCTTGCGGGGTCGCGATGGCGCAACCGGCGGCGGGACAGAGAGATTATCCGATAAGTCCGGTACCGTTTACAGCGGTGACTGTGAATGACGGGTTCTGGCTGCCGAGGATCGAGACGAACAGGACGGTGACGATCCCCGCCTCTTTCGAGCGATGCCGGACGACGGGACGGGTCCATAATTTCGAGATGGCCGCTGCGCGTACAGGAAAGTTCTGCACGACATATCCCTTCGACGATACCGATATCTACAAAACCATCGAAGGGGCGTCCTATTCGCTGGCGGTGCACCCGGATCCTGCACTGGCGGCTTATCTCGACTCCTTGATCGGTCTCATCGGCCGGGCGCAGGAGGCGGATGGATACCTTTATACCGCCCGAACGATCGATCCGCAGCATGTTCACCCCTGGGCTGGTCCCGAGCGGTGGATGCATGAGGCCGAGCTGAGTCATGAGCTGTATTGTTCGGGGCATCTTTTCGAAGCCGCGGTGGCGCATTACAATGCCACGGGCCGGCGGAATTTTTTGGATATCGCTTTAAAGAATGCGGATCTGCTGGTGCGGACTTTCGGACCTGACAAGAAACATGTCGCTCCGGGTCATGAAGTAGTAGAGATGGGACTGGTCAAGCTTTATAGGGTGACGGGGCGGAAGGAATATCTGGATCTGGCGAAGTTTTTCCTGGAGATGCGCGGGGAGAGGCAGTACGATAAAACAAGCACGGATGTGTGGAAGAACGGACGGTACTGGCAGGCGCATGAGCCGGTGACCGCGCAAGATGAAGTGGTGGGACATGCTGTCAGGGCCATGTATCTCTATTCGGCGATGACCGATGTCGCTGCATTGACGGGGGACAGTACTTATGTTCGGGCGGTCGACCGCCTTTGGGACAATATGGTAGGGAAGAAGATGTATCTGCATGGAGGGATCGGGGCGATCGGGGACGGAGAGCGGTTCGGCGACAACTATGAGCTGCCGAATGCAACGGCTTATGCAGAGACCTGTGCGGCGGTGGGAAGCGTTTTCTGGGACTACCGGATGTTCCTCCTGCATGGGGATGCGAAATATATCGACGTGATGGAGAGGACGCTTTATAATGGATTGCTGTCGGGGGTGGGATTGGATGGGAAGAGCTTTTTTTATACGAATGCGATGGAGGTGGTGAACGGGCATCCGTATCCTGACCTGGAACCGGAGCGCGCGGGCTGGTTTACGTGTTCGTGCTGCCCGACGAATCTCGCGAGATTTTTGCCGTCGGTGCCGGGGTATGTGTATGCGGTGAGGGGCAGGGATGTGTATGTGAACTTATATGTTAGTGGAAAGGCGAAGATTGAGTTGGGGGCGGTGGAGACCGCGAAGGCGGCCGCTGGCATGCAGGCGATCGGGCTTGAGCAGCAAAGCAATTATCCTTTGAATGGAGATATTCGATTGCGCGTAGAGGTGGGGCGGCCGATGCCTTTCCGGTTGTTGTTACGGATACCGGGGTGGGCACGTGGCGAGGCGATACCTGGTGGTTTGTATCGATTTGCTGGTGAGGCCACAGAGAGAGTGATGGTCAAGGTCAACGGGCAGGTAGTGGATGCGCCGATGCAGCAGGGTTACGCGGTGATCGATCGCAAATGGAAGAATGGTGATTCGGTAGAGCTGGTGTTGCCGATGAAGCCGCAGATGGTGGAGGCTTGCGATAGCGTGAAAGCCGATATCGGAAAAGTGGCGTTGCAGTGTGGTCCGTTGGTGTATTGTGCGGAGTGGGCCGACAATTCGGGGAGGACCAGCAATCTGATCCTTCCGGTGAAGAGCGGGTTTTCTTTGAGGGCCGGGAAGGTTTTGGCCGGAGTGAATATGATCAGTGCGGCGGGGGTGCGGGTTGTAGTCGGAGAAGATGGATTGAATGTATCGACCCGGGACGCCCCGATAGAGCTGATACCCTATTATGCGTGGGCCAATCGGGGGAAGGGAGAAATGACCTTATGGTTTCCGGAGAAGGTGAAAGAAGTGGAACTGGTGAGTAGAAAAGAATGACCCGGGTGAGGCCCCGGTAGGCCGGGTACCACGGGTAGGGGAATCCCGGGTCATGTTGGTTGAAGAGTGATGATCGTGGAGTGATGACTAATGATGATGAGCTTCGACATCGACATTGAAGTCCACGCCTACGGGTACCTCCTGATGGTGGTGACCGTACCAGTCATGGGTATGGTGATGATAATGGTGATAATATGTCGTTTCGTAACAGCTGGTGAAGCCTGTGATCAGCAGGCCCGCGAGAAGCATCATACCGACGATCTTTTTTATTGAATTTTTCATGATGGGTGTTTTTAAGAGTAATGATTCAAAAAACCCTGCCAAGGACGTAGGGCGGTGATAGACAAGAGATTAACGGTGGGCGGGGAGGTGGAACGGATCGCGTGGAACGTAGATATTTCTCCACATACCACCAAAGTGGTATTCTTTGGGAAGGGCAAGGGTGCTACCTTTGTATCCTCCGTTGCTGACCTGGTAATCATCATTTGCGAACGGGTTTGACTTTCAGCCATGGGCGGTTTTCCTGAGAAGGGGGCCGCCTTTCGCTTTTTTGGGCTGGCTGGGGAGGCTGCGGCGGGGAGTACGCTGTGGGGCGTAGGGGAAGGAAGGAGGCGAGGCTTCGGCTGGCAGTGAGTTGGCGCCGCGGCGGTGGAAAGGAAGCTGGCTTGTGAGACGTCGGTGGGGAGTGAGTTGGCGCCGCGGCGGTGGCGCAGGAGGCGAGATCAGACTTCGAGCAGAAAGAATGGAGACGGGAGACCTGCTTTGAGCAGGACGGGGCGGGCGACGTTGAAGACGCGAATGCCGCCGGGGAGCTGGCCTTCGAGCGTACCGGCATGGGCATGGCCATGGAAGACGGCCGTGACGTTTCGGCGGATAAGGGGTTCGGCCAGGCGGGAGCTGCCGAGAAAGGGATATATCTGTTCCGGCTCGCCTTTGACGGTATCATGTGTGGGAGAATAATGGAGAAGGGCGATCTTTTTGAGGCCGTCGAATTGCTGATCGAGGCGGGCCAGCGCCCGTTCGAGGCTCAGGGTATCGTTGACGGCCTCCTGTACAAAGGCCTTCATTGCCGACTCGCCGAACATGGACAGCATATAATTGTCGAAACCGCCGCCGAATCCTTTGATCCCCGCGAAACCGACATTTCCGATTGCGAACGCTTCTCCGTCGAGGATATGCACCTGATCGTTCTGCAGGATCTGGCGGATGGTCTTCTGCCGTCCTTTTTCATGATCATGATTGCCGAGCACGGCGATGACGGGGATGGAGCAGGTCTTCAGCTCTTCTTTCAGCACTTCGGCTTCCGCCTCGTCACCGGTATTGGTAAGGTCGCCGGCGATGAGGAGGATATCTGCCTGATGCGAAACCTCGCGGAAGAGACCGGCGAGGGAGTTCCTGTCCGTCTCGCGGACATGGATGTCCGCTATAGCTGCGATACGTGTCTTTCCTTCGGGCGTGCTCATCGGTGTTTTTTCAGACGGTTTTTATGGTTGTTACTTTATACTGCCAGTCGCGGATATCGGTGGCATACTGCGTTTGGTCGATGAGAGGCCCGCGGCAGAGTTTTTCCACGGAAGGAGGTATTTCGTATTGCTGACCGACCCGCCGGATCAGCATGTCCATGAGCCCGCGGGGAATGATGTCCCGGTATTCGGATGGGTAGACGAACTGAAAAACGAGCAGTTCGGCCAATAGCAGATGCCAGTGTCTGTCGAGCCGGAAAAGCAGGCGGTCCCAGTCGAGTTGTTTGCCCTGCGCCAATAATAAGTGGTTGATGTCGGCGCCGTCGAATCTTTCACGATTTTGGACATAGGTCTTGGACCAGATGAGCTCTTCCGCGGGGACCATGCGAACGGCTACGCCTTCGAATTCGGCGTCTTTGCCGTGCAGATACCAGGAGTCATCGACCTGGCAGATGCTATTGGGAGAGTCGAAGATGATATCCATGAAATGGTCGTCTTTGAAGACCTTGGCCAACCATCTTACGTCGGTGGATTCGGTGCGGTATCCCAGCCGGTCGAACAGCTGCAGGAAGAAAGGGTATTGACTGGGTTTGCAGAAGATGTCGAGGTCTTTGGTATCCCGCCGGATACCGGTGTAGTGGGAAAAAGCGAAACCGCCGCCGACAAGGAAGGGATCCCCGGTGGCTTGCAGTTGCACCAGCATTTCCCTGTAGAAGTTGTGGGCCGGGGTTGGGGCATTTTCGGTGTGGGTCATGGGATGGACACCATAAAAAACTGTGCCCCGGGCGCAGGGCGATGCGGCGGGCGTGAGGGGCGGCCCGGCGGGTGCGAGGATGAGGCTGGGGGTGCCGGTGGCCGGCGGGCGCGAGGATGAGGCTGGGGGTGCCGGCGGTTCGGCGGTTGGGGCGCTGTGGAAAAAACCTATCTTTAGACGAACCAAACCGACTTCCATGGAGAAAAAATATTTTTTTGTCAGGCTGAATCCGAGCCGGCCGGATTTTGCACAGACGATGACGCCCGAAGAGTTTTCGGTTATGAGGGCGCATTCTAACTATTGGCGGGAATGGCAGGCCCGTGGTTATGTGGTGGTGTTTGGGCCTGTCCTGGATCCGGCGGGCACGTTCGGGATGGGGGTGGTGGGAGTCGAAGAGGAAGAGGAGATCAGGAAGATGATCGAGGGGGATCCGGCGCAGGCGCTGACGAGGATCGAGTATTTCCCGATGAGGGCGGTGCTGGGGTAGGGGGAGGAAGGCGGTGCAGAAAGGAAGGCGAGGGCGGGCGGTGCTGCGGTAGGAGGACGGCGACGGGGATCAGGGCAGCTTGCGGAGGATGTCGCGGTAGGCGCCGGGGGTGAGGCCTTCGGACTTTTTGAAGGTTCGGACGAAATAGTTGACGTCGGTGAAGCCGCATTGGAGACTGACCTGAGTGATAGTATATTTTTCGTGGGCAAGCAGCTCGCGGGCGAGGCGGATGCGCTCGCGGGTAATATATTCCAGCGGGGTAATGCCGAATTGTTCCTTAAACCATTTGAAGAAGATGTTGCGGCTCAAATAGGCCTTGCGGCTGAGCGTATCCACGTCGATGCGTTCGGTAAGGTGGTCATGAATGTACTGAAGGACGAAGTGCAAACGGCTGTTGTTGGAATTTTGGGCGCTGCCATTGACCTGGTGTTGGAGATGCTGGTTTTGGGCGATGCGGACCAGCAGCTCGCGGAGGGTGAGGTCGGCATAGATATCTTTGGTGTTTTCCGGGCCGCTGCAAATCCTGACGAGCTTGTTGATCAGGTCAGTGATGGCGGCGTCATTGTTAAAATGATACTGATCGATAAGCAGCTTCCATTCGTTGGGCTCATCGATCGTAGTGTTATATTTCTCATTCAGATAGTTCAATGTTTCCTGTATATACGGGGTATCGATCTTCAGGGCGACGCATTGTGTGGGAGTGGTGAAGCTGGCTTCCGGAAAATCGATGGTCATGGACCGGTTGGCCGGGATAATTACCGTCTCCCCCGGAAGGTATTCGAAGCTGGGAAGGCCGTCGAGATGCATGACCTTTCTGCCCATCACCATGCTCGTGATGACGAAATCGGCGAACGTGAGAGGGATTTCCGTGCTGGGCTCATAACATTCAAAAATGACTAATTCGCAATTCTTCAGATTGAAGGTGCGGAGGTGCTCGGTGAGCGTCCGCAACTGGGATACAGGGGTGAGCCCAATTTTCTGAATTGGGTAACTTACTGGCATGGGCAACAGGTTATGAGTGCACTTTAAAGTTAATGAAAAAACTGCAGTATTCCTTCATGATCATTGATCCGGCGATAACAAAGAGAGGTACGATTGTGCTATTAATAAATACGATAATTCATGTAGTAGCCCACATAAACAGGCATATTAGCAC
>DASYSV010000185.1:0-10863 GCA_036010185.1 Puia sp. | reverse complement strand
ATATAGCGGTACCCGACGTCCCAGGTGCGGATCCTGCCATTAGCATCGAATTGTTTGTCCGAAAAGACATAGTTCATCCCGGGGAATCTTTGGGTGATGAGTTGTTTGATAGCCGACTGGATCTGTTCTTTTGCCCTCTCGCTTAAGGTATTGTGGATCACGGAATGCAGGTCATAATGGGAGAAACCGGGACCGATCATCACCATGTCGATCGCCAGTCTTTTCCAGATGACGAATTGGTAACCAATCTCACCCCCCAGCGTCAATATCTTGAACTCAGTGGTCGTATGCACGACCTGCTGTGGCGAAGTTGCGCTATTGTAGTTCCACTCGTTGTTGCGCTCGAACTGGTTGTAGGAGATGTACGGGCCGATATAAAGCCCACGCGGAGGGCCGTATTTGTTCTCCTTAGCAAGATAAAACCGGTAATCTACCGAAACATTGAACCCCTTACGCTTAGTGTCTTTCGACACGCTGAAGCTGTCGGTCTCGATGGAGAGAAGTCTGGGAAGGCTGGCGGGTCCGATGTTGACAGACATGCTTTGATGCGGGCCAAGCACTCGCTCATATCCGAACACGACGTATTTACCGAAACCGAAAAGAAGACCTCCCGACAGATCATACCGGATCACGTTCTTATAGGTCCTCTGGTGGGTGGCTGTGCTGTCCTGGGCCATCGCCGGGCAACCCAGTGCGAACAGTATCGCCAAAGCCGCCAGTATCTTTTTGTTCGTCCGCATCGCCTTTTTATCTAATCGGCCGTCATGGCCCTTTTCGCCTCGCTCTCCAGGTTCATGTATTGTGTTTTTTCGACCGTTACGCCGACAAATTGATGACCCCACCTTGGAATGTTCCAGGCGTCTTGTATTGATCGCTGACCGCGTCGCCGCTATCGAACCCGACGCATAGACCGTCTCCGGAAAGCGTGAACTTCCCCAGCTGGGTCCGCATGAGGCCTCCCGCGACTATTTTATCATTCACATATAACTTGACATGACCTACCGACTCTCCATTTTTACCTGTGGAGTCCCTGGTGAATCCGACGCCCAGCGTGTATCTGCCCGGCGGCAGCGGCGGAGACGAGAAGACCTGTTCGGGCCTGATACCAAGGAAATTATAAACGTAGAAAACCTTATGGTCTTTTATGAATAGGGAATGTCCGCCGAAACGGGAGCCATGTGCAAAAATGACGCCCGATGCATCCGGTCCCAGCTCCACATTGGCCAGTATCTTGTACGATCGGTTCCGGATATTGACGGCGACGCCCTCGGGAACGGCTTCGGTCCCCGGATAATAAATGTATCTATCTCTCGGAGGCCCCTGTGAGGGTCGATCGACACCCAGCTGTTCGGCCGCGGTCCGATCGTCGAGCGGAAGCACGTTGTTCTTTTTGGCCTCCTCGAACCAGAGATCGACAAGGGCTTTCAGCTTGTCCGGGTATTGTTGAGGGGAGTCCTGCGATTCCGAGCGGTCGGCATCGACATGATACAGCTGCCATTGGTCCTTATCGAAATTCCCTTTGCCGGTGATCGCGGCATGTACCGCCGAAGCTTTCCAGCCATCCTGCCAGATACCCCGGGTCCCCAGCATGGCATAATACTGAACATGTTTTTGGGTGGGGCCGTCAGGACCGGCATCGAGACAACCGATAGTCGCTACTAAAAATGCAGATATTGCGAGTGTGCCCAAAAGCCATACCTGTCTTTGTGAAGCCCGGGTCATGTGCATGTATTTATACAACTATGACACGGTTGGGCGACGGAACACGCCATTTTCTTCCGTATTTTCGCAATGATGTCAAAAATTCTTGCAACACTTTACCAGGAACTGATCGGGTTTTTGGGAATAGGGCCATTGCTGGACATGTACCACAAAGGCGACTATAGCTCGCTCCATACCTTGCAGGGCATCGAAAATGCGATCGGCCCCGTAATCCCTTTTTTGCTGCTGCTCGAGATCGTTCGCGCGGCCTTCTTCAGGAGATTCAAGGTCATCGATTACAAGGTGCAGTTTTTCACGTATGTGTTTAATCAGTTTGCGGGCAGGTTTATCGCCATTGCGGCCACTGCATATTGTATCGCACTGTTCCAAAAGCACGGTCTGCTCCGGACCACCTTTACCTGGTATTGGCTGATATACGGGTATATTGCCTGGGAATTGTCGCATTTCGTCTACCACTACCTGGCACATAAGGTAAGACTGTTGTGGTGCCTCCACAGTACCCATCATGCTCCCCAGACGATGAACCTTTCGGTCACCTATGCGCATTTTATCCTCGAAGCGCCTTATGCCGACGTCATCCGGACCAGTATCTGCATTTTGCTCGGCGTCAATCCACCACTGCTGTTCTTTATTATGTTTATAGACGGCACCTGGGGCGCGTTTATCCATGCAGGTGAGAATGTGCTGAAAGATGGTAAATTGGGGTTCCTGAATAAGATCATCCTTACACCCAGCCGCCATCGGGTACACCATGCCCGTAATCCGGTGTATATGGATACGAATTTTTGTAACCTGTTGAATATTTGGGACCGGGTATTCGGCACGCTGGCCGACGAGCGAAGGGACATACCGATCGAATATGGGATTACCCGGAAAATGAATCCGAATAATTTTTGGGATGTTTATTTCGGAGAGATCGTCGCGTTGTCGAAAGATGTGTACGCGGCGCCGGGGTTGAAGAATAAATTTTTATACATTGTGATGCCCCCCGGATGGAGCCATACGGGAGATCACAAAACGGCGAAGGTGGTAAGGAAGGAGTTCCTGCAGCAAGCCCAGCCCTCTATTCATATTCCCGATATGCCCCGAAATGAGCCAGCCTGTCTTCCCCGAGAGACACAGGGATAGGAAGAAAGGGAATATTCAGTTTGTCGGTTATCTGCTTCCAAAGACCAGTCCGGGTATAGGTCTGATGTACTTTTTGAAAGGGAGTCGATAGGAGAATATCTTTCGCTTTTTGAAATTCACCCTTATCGATCAGGAGCTGGACCTTTCTTTCAATGACCCATTCGTCCTTGAGGGCGTCTACGGTTGCAAGCGATTGGTCGCGTTCATGCAAGGTTTGCGGGCCGAGTGCGCGAAGATATTTATCTCTTTCCACTACTATTTGCGGATGTCGCTGAAGCCACGGTTCCTGTATGGATCGGATAGCGTCCGCCGCCGCATTGTTATTGCCTTTGAGATGGTATAACCTGGCCAGCAGTGCTTTTGCAATACCCATATCGCTGGTGGAAAGAGCCTGTATGGCGCTATCCGTCATCCCGCGACCTGCGAGCCAGGTCCCATAATAAAACCACCAAAGCTGTTGTTGTTCCTTTTTGCCGTTGCGGATGGCCCACTGAAAAGCTCCGTCAAGGTCTTCCATCCCGGAGGGTGCCCAGCAATACTCGTCTATGGCGGGAGGGGTGGGCGGAATTGATCTTTTGTTATATGCGCCCGCCAGGTCCTTCCATATTTTTACTTCTTTGGGTCTCGCCCATTCAAAAAGCGGGATGGACGTAACGGGTCTCAATCGCGTGTTGGGTAGCTTTAGCGAGTAGATGTCCAGGGGATGGTCGGAAGGGATCCAGTATTCTAAATGCCATTTTGTTTCTTTTGGCTGAAGTTCCGCCTTGACCGACTGGTCGCTCAAGGGCCCGCCCTGTAATTCGAGATAGGTTTGGTGACTTGCCGTACTCAGGACAGACCATGCGCTGTCCTCTCCTACCCCATAGCTCCACAATTTTATCCCGCCGGTAATATGCGCATCGGCGATATGATATAAGCCGATGCCAAGTGTCTTTGTGAATGCTCCGAATGCATTGACGTCTTTGGACTCCCAGAAATAACCCGTCATTTCCTTTATATCGGATTGGGTCCGCGGACCCTGTTTTTCCCAGTCGATGGTATCTACGGTTGAGGCGTGTGACAGAACCCTTCCTTTTGGAAAATCGAAACGGGTATCGGGAGCGGCGGGTATCGCAGCATTCGACCAGGACATCCAGGGATAGGCTAAACTGCCGGGATTACGAAAGACCACGCGTTCGGTCAGAAAGGGATCGTTCATACCCAGAGAATATTCGACCGACCATTGCATGCCGAATCTCAGTTCTCTTTCTCCGCAGGTGACATAGATACGATCGGGTGTCCTGTCGATCCGGTACAGAAGTTTTTCGTTCTGCACCGGGGTGTGCGAAATAGGGAAACTGACCTCGATGCCACCGGCTACGAAATAAAATCTTGGCAGGATCCTGGTTTGCCGGATGATCCCGGGAACATACAGGACTTCTTTGCCGGAAGGTTTATGGATCATTGAAAATATCTTTCCTCCGAGATCAGGGCAGACTGTGATCTTTATATCGTCATTTTGCAAAACGATAAAATGATACTTTTTCAATGCCGGCCTGTTCGAAGTTTCGCAATAGCTGACATAAGGGTAAACACCGTTCGGATCGAGGGCGGTAGGGACCGGGCCAAACGGTGTCAATTGATGGGTCAGGATATAATCGTCATATTCTGTACAGGATAGACTATCTGCGGCCTTTAAGGTCCTTGCGGTGAGTGTAATGATGATCGCGAGGATGATGGATCCCGTTCTCATGACCTACCCCCTTCCAGATCGCTCAGTTCCTCTATGATCTTCTTCCCTTTCTCTACCTCGGAAATGACGTTTTCCGTCCTGAATTCGTGCTCTGCAAGAAGGGTTTGCAGATGGTCATCCAGCTGTTTCAAGAGATCTTTGATCTTTGGGTCGGTGGATGCCCGGGCCTTTTTTCTTAAGATGTCGATCTTTTCGTAGTCGACGATGCCTTCGCGCAGACGTTCAAAACGGATACAACTGTTACCACCCGGATAAACGAGGAAACAGTCTCCCGCAGGCCATATGGCATGTCTTGCATCGCGGGCCGGATCTGCAGGCCAGGCGTCATAGGCCCAGCGCAGGAATCCGTCATATCCGTGAGCCGCGGCATACCATCCGAGCCATCGGCCTTCTACAGGGGGCGAAAAGATAAAATCGTTTGGTTTCGGGGGATTGCAGCAGATGTAGTAGGTGGATGTGAAACCTTTTGCTGCGCGTGCTTTCACGTCATCGACACCCGGTTCGTTGCCATAGAGACAACAATAGTCGTTAAGCAAGCCATCCAGTTCTTTATGCCAGTTGCCGGCATAGGTGATCTTCCAATCGGGTGAGTTCGCCCTGATGGCCCTGATGGCTGCCATGGTCTCGTCGAGAGTTGTTTCGTTGATCCCAAGATAGGTTTTATTCAGCCAGCCTTTTTGTTGCAGATGTTTCTTTAGATCGTTGAGAAATGCATTCCAATGACTCTTAAAAGCATCGGAACCGGGAGTCCATAGCTCGTACACGTAGTCACCTGTCCTTTCGTCCATGTATCGGAACCTATCCCCCCATGGCACCGGCGTATAAATGGTGATGGCCTTATCGATGCCTGCCTCCATGGCCAGTTGAACGTATTCATCGAAAATATGATAATCGAATTGCCATGAACCGGATTTGCGTTTGATCCATTCGATCATGGTCTCTTCGATCATATAAGAATTATCGGACCAGGGCGAATGCACGGCATAGGTAGTGATATATTTCCCGCCGGCCGATGCGTATAAGGCGAGATGTTTTTTCAACAGCATCTTGTGCTCGGGGGACCAGGGTTTCACATGATTGTACCAGGCCACCACCCATGGGTTTTGCCAAAGATCGAGCCGGTATTTCCACTCGTGCGGGGGAGGCAGCTGCTCATTCTGCACCTTTATGCTGATCTTTAGCGGTACGCTATACCCTTTACATTTGGCCTCTATCGTCGTGCTGTAAATACCGGGCAAGCTGCCGGCGGGGATGTCGAGCGACAGCCATACCGGGCGGACCGTTCGACCGGGTACATCGAATTGCTCAAATGTCTCGAAACGATCGGGCATAAGGAATGCCTTTTTATATGGAGAAACGTCGCAGGTGGCATCCTTTGCATTATAAGGATAATTCGAGACCACATACCGGACCATATTCAGATGGATATTCTTTTTATCCAGGCGCTGGCCCCGGGTATTGACGAGATCATGGACGACGAAGCGTACCTGCTCGAGTGTATCCGGTGACCAGACGAGGATGAGCGCATTCACGCGATCGGCCTTCCAGCCAGCGGCCCGAAACTCGGTTGTTTGTTCTATGTCGGGGACTTCCGTTCGGAAATAATGGATGTCGGTCGAAGCAAAGGATACGCGGAGGCCATGCTTTTCGGCCTGCCAGCGGGCAGGATCGGTAGAGCTATCGAAGGTATATTCCGGAAGATAGTGGGGCTGGGGCGTCTGAAGCTGGCTCAGATCGATGGCACCTTTTTCGGATTGGGCCAAAAGGGTATGGCAGGACCAAAGACAAATGGCGGTAAAGATCTTTTTCATGATATCTATTCCAGAATTCTGCGGAGATAATTTATCTGTCCGAGGTGGTAGCTCAAATGCGCGTACATGCGCACGACTATGAACATGGTGGTTTTTTTCTCACCGTCGAATATGAGGGGGTATTCGGCCTCCAGTTCCTTCTGTGTGAGATTGTTCAGCGTATTCGTGACAATACCGATCACTTCCTCCAGACCGGTTATAAGGTCTTCTCTTTTAACGCCCTTTTTGCTGAATTCCTGGTCGCGGGTGCGGATATACCCGGTATTCGCAAGGGTAGCTCCGAAAAAATGGTTCAATCCGCCGATGATATGCAATGCGAGATTGCCGGCAGAGTTTTTCACGGAGCCGGTAGTTTGCCAGAGGTTGTCTTCAACCTTGAATTGTTTGACTTCTTCGATGAGGACGCGTAGGTCTTTTTCATATAAATTCGAAAGGATGGTATTCAGCATTGCTTTGAATTTTACCGCGTAATTGATGATTCGCTGTAGGTCGAAATTACAATTTCCGGGATGATCGTTGAAGAAAAGATACGGGAAACCGAAGATCTTCAGGGATGATAGGGTCCGCGAACGATCAGTTTGTCACCAGAGTCATCGACCTCAAACAAATGCGGGACCCGGCGGTAATGCCCGTTGATATTCTGATGGCTGTGTATCGCCATCAATAGTTTGCCCTGCAATGTGCGGAAAAGCATCCCGTGCCCGAAATTGGGTGGTGTGATCGGCTCCTTCTCCTGTATCCAGGGGCCTTCCAATGTCCCGGTGGCGGAATAAGCGACGCCCTGTGTGTAAACGTCATATACCCAACTCGTCCAGAGCATACCCAGCCGCCCGGTTTGAGTGCGGAATACATACGGCCCGTCGGTTACTTTATTTGGTCGGACAGTCCCATTCGCGTCCTTTTCGCGGCTCCAAGGCGAACTACTGGCGCGGAATAACAGGCTTCCTGTTCCGATCGATCCGCTCAAATCGGATTTCAGCTCAATCTTTTCGATAGTCCCATCCCCGTTCTGCAGCCATTCATGGCAATAGACCAGGTACGGTTTTCCGTCCTTATCCACCCAAAAGGTCCCATCCAAAGTCGATTTATTGGCAGGCAAATAGGTCGAATCCGCCATCGGCGTATATGGACCGTCCGGATGATCACTCACCAGGATGTGAGACGCGCGACGTTCCAATATCCGTCCGCTCACCGTATCGGATCGGTCTTTACGACCTGGAAAGGGCCATCCCAAAATCTAAGATCTTTGCTTTTCCATATCATGCCCCCCGTCCCGGTCATGTAGTACATCGAAGTTTTAGCATCTGCCAGGATACAAGGGTCGCTAAGCCGGATGGAATCCAGGGGTATATTTTCTTTAAAGACGATCGTTCTTTCCTGAGCGAATAAAGGCACCGGAAGAATTAAGATGAAATATAGAGCTTTAATGAACATATTTTAGAAGTCTGTCGGCGTTCCATCTGTCCCATTCCTGCGGCACAAGCTATTGCCATTTCGCCTTCCAGCCTTTGAATAAACCTTTCAAATAAACTGCGGTACGACAGTTCATTTGGTTCCGAAAAATACGAAAGAATTCGGTAGTTTAACAATGAATGGAATGAAAATGCAAGGACAACCAACTTTTTATGAGGTCGGGCCGGCTGCGATCGGCCTTCTTCTTTGTGCAGGGGTTTTTATGCTTTCCTGCAATCCTGCGCCGGCAAAACGATACGGTTTTCTTACGATGCTTGGGCATGATACGATTGCGATAGAGGATATCACACGGCAGGGCAATACTTTAACAAGCGATGATGTGGATCGCTTTCCACGGGTGCGGATACGGCATACCGTCGTTGATCTTGACGAAGACGGTAGCATACGGCACCTTGAAATGGAAATTCATACACCCAGTGAACCATCCGGTCAACGGGACCGAAAAGTAGTTGCCGATGTCGCGGGAAACAAAGTACATCTTTCAAAAACAGACAGCACCGGTACGGTGACTCGTGATTTCGCGACCGGTGGTAGTATTGTGGTGGCGCATGTACCGCAGATGTATAGTCTCTATGAGCTGTACTTCGCAGCGGCAATGAAGAAATCGGCGGCATCCAAGCTGCCCGCGGGTAGCCACGTGCCTATGAGACAGTTTTATATCGACCGGGAATTCGACCGGTTTCCTTTGGGCGAAGCCACGGTAACGCCTCTCGGGAACGGCAAGGTCGAGGTTACGCATGACTGGCTTTCCGGAACCGGCGAGGCAATTATGGACTCCGGTGACAATATGCTCAGCTATTCGGGCGCACGCACTACATACAAAGTAGATGTAAGACAACTCGCGAGTCCGCCCGGCGTTCAAAGCATCGCCAGCAGGTGGGAGGAGAAAGAAGGCGGCAACGTGAAGTCGCTGAGCGTTCGGGATTCGATTGGGGCGCAAATCGGCAATGCAGTTCTCACTGTCGAATATAGCAGGCCGCTGTTGCGTGGACGGACCCTGCTGGGGGATGTTATACCTTACGACCGTGTATGGAGAACAGGCGCCAATGCGGCTACACAGTTCAGGACGTCGGCCCCCATCAAACTCGGCGGGATGCAGGTTCCCGCGGGTACTTACACGCTGTTTACCGCTCCGCACTCAAGCGGCGTTGACCTGATCGTGAACAAGCAGACCGGTGAATGGGGCACAGAATACAATGGCTCGCTCGACCTTGGCAGGGTGAGGATGACCAGTGAAGATGCGACCGCCCCCGTGGAAGAGTTCACGATATCCATCGTACCCGTCGATAGTCACCATGGTAGGCTCGTATTCGAATGGGGGTCGTTCCGGTGGATTTCGCCGGTCGAAGTACAATGAGATGGGATTGAACACTCCTCTCTTCTTTCTGTCGATTTTAACATGCCACTTGTCGGTTATTTATCAAAACCGAATAGGGGAAGTGCAACTTTAAGTACTTGACCGGGCACCCATTAATCTACCAAACAAACAAGTTTTATGGAACGGGCAAATACAACTCCTATTCTTCTCTTCGCGGGCTTACTATTTTTCTGCGCATGCGGCAATTCATCAGGAAATAAAGCTGATGCATCAGATGCCAAAGCAGGTTCGTCGACTGTCCAAGCGACATCCCCTGATATAAATCTCACCGGAAGAAATGGGCGCTTTTCTTATACAATAAACGGAGAACGGGTTGAGACGATAAACTATGTGCAACACGCCAACTTATTCATAAATGAGGTAAGTAACGATGCGGCCAATGGGATGGTAAAGATAGCGGTTACGTGCTCCGGAAACAACGTATTCGACTTTTCCATCGCCAATAGCGGAACTACTACCATAGACAATCATCAACCGTCACCTTCCGCTGTTACAGGTAAGAAAGAGGCTTCCTACATGGATGGCAAAACATCCAGAAACCTTTACGCCGTTTCATTGACAGTAACGATTACTAGCATGGACAACAGCCGTATCTCAGGAACGTTTTCCGGTACATTCAAGGCGGATGAAAGCGACGGCGGGGCAACGGCAAACATCACCTCCGGCAGTTTTGATCTGCCTTTCCTAAAGAATTGAAATGTCAATAGCCCAACATCCCGATTATATGCAACAAACAAAGTTGTTATCAGTCAGTATACTTCTTGCAGCGTGTCTGCTATTCGCCTGTTCATGCAACAACCGGGATAATAGTGCTAAGAAAGATAATCCATCACACGCATCTGCCAACAATTCCGATAGCACGCTTTCGCAATTGAAGGGCCTTAGCTCAATGTTTGGTAAAGCCGATTCAGGCATCCTAAAAAACCTTGGCGGCGGAGGCGGGATGGATAGTATGATGAACAAAATGCAGGCAATGATGGGCGGTAAAAAAGGGAACCCCGGCGATGCAGTTGCCAATTCGGTACTGAATCTGCAGCTGGGACAAATGAAGGACAACAATCCATTAAAATCCGTTGCCAAAGGAATGATGGAGGCTCAAAATAATGGCACCGCCGGGCCTTCCAAAACATATACCGCCGCCTATACTCCTGAGCAATCAGAGGATTATCAAGTACCTGTTTCGGGCAATGGAAATGCCATCATGCTTCAATATACGGGGGGCGCTGTCGTCAACAATAAAAAAGATGGGCTCTGGAAAAACGTATACATCAGCACCACCGGAGCAAATAAGTGGAATGTGTATGCTGAAGGCTATGCAGAATCATCCGCCTTAAATATGAAAGTGCATTCGACCCTTCTGGCAAATATAAACGAAACCTATTCCATCATCCTGAATGATCAGTATAAAAAATATAGCAAGCAGCAAAGAAGCGACCTGGGGAAAAACGAATCAGGCGTTCAGGTGCAAAAAATCGGGACTGAGCGGCTGTTTGGTTACAAATGTGTGCATATCAAAGTTACTTACACGATAAAAGCGTTGGGAGAAACGGCACACGAGGAAAATGACGAGTGGTACAGCACTGAAGTACCAGGTTCTCAATTTTTATCCTCCCTGGTTT
>DASYSV010000163.1:0-2778 GCA_036010185.1 Puia sp. | reverse complement strand
TGATTCCTTTCGGCAAACAGCAACGAATAGATGTCCCTTTCGTCGAGGATCCTCATTTCACCCGGAACCATACCCATGAGGTCCAATTGCCCGATCCTCCATCGCATCAATCGCAGCGTAGGGAAGCCTACCGCCGCCGTCATTTTTCTCACTTGCCTGTTCTTTCCCTCCCTAAGGACCATCCTGATCCAGCTGGTGGGTATCCGGGCACGGTAACGGATAGGTGGATGCCTGTCCGGTACGGGTGGCGTCGTTGGAAAAATTTCGACCGTGCATGGGCGGGTTCGGTAAGGTTTGCCGTCGACGGCGATCGTTACTCCCATCTGCAGTTGGCGCAGGGCGACAGCGGAGAAGGCGCCTTCCACCTGTACCCAATATTCCCGCTCGTGCGCGAACCGCGGATCCAGCAACCGGTGATTCAAGGCCGTGTCATTGGTCAGGATCAGCAATCCTTCACTGTCGAAATCCAGCCGGCCGACCGGATAGCAATCCGCCGGAACAGGGAAAAAATCCTTCAGCGTACGCTTCTTTTCCTGTGAAGTGAATTGTGAGAGTACCTGGAATGGTTTGTATGTAACGTAGTACTGGCGCATGTTTCAGCGAATCGGCCGCGAGTCGCGCGACCATGTTTGCAAAAGAAAAAGCCCGGTGCGAAACCGGGCTTTCAATATATGGATGGGTTAGTAAGTACCGGGAAATAAATTTCCCTACACAATATTAAAAATATTTTTTCCTATCTAAAAAAATTTTCACATAAATTTTATTCACATTTTTTTTTGGGCTGTGGAAAATGTGCGTGTTTCACCGCGGTGTCGGCCTAACTTTACGCGCAAATTCTTTCACTATGCGTTTTCCTTCTCCCGTAAGTATGCACTGGCTGGCTGATTTCCTGGGCGCTGAGTTGGCAGGAGACAAGAATGGCCAGGCTACCGGCATTAACGAGATCCATAAAGTAGAACATGGCGATCTTGTCTTCGTCGATCATCCCAAATACTATGATACCTGTCTGAGCAGCGCCGCCAGCTATATCATCATCAATAAAGCCGTGGAAGTGCCTCCGGGAAAGGCGATCCTGATCGTCGATCAGCCATTCGAAGCCTATCTCAGGATCGTCCGTCATTTTCGTCCCTTCGAGCCGGCCGTCGGGATGATCAGCGATTCCGCCA
Source organism: Puia sp. (assembly GCA_036010185.1). Lineage (GTDB taxonomy): Bacteria > Bacteroidota > Bacteroidia > Chitinophagales > Chitinophagaceae > Puia. The sequence continues at coordinate 1,612 of DASYSV010000163.1, read as the reverse complement.
CCATTGGGAAGGATTCCTACCTGTATCCGAATGTGTTTGTCGGCCATCACGTTACCATCGGCAGCCATTGCATCATCCATCCTAATGTCACCGTGTTGGATCACTGTGTCATAGGCGACAATGTGGTCATCCAGGCAGGAACGGTCATCGGGTCCGATGCTTTCTACTACAATTCCAGGAAGGACCGGGCCGTCTGGTACAAAAAGATGCTCAGTTGCGGGAGGGTGGTCATTGAAGACGATGTCGAGATCGGCGCGGGATGTACTATCGACAGAGGGGTTACCGGGGACACGGTCATCGGCAGGGGGAGCAAGCTCGACAATATGATCCATATCGGTCATGATACCGTTACCGGTAAAAATTGCCTCTTCGCCGCGCAGGTCGGCATTGCCGGTGCAGTCGGGATCGGCAACGGGGTCATCCTCTGGGGACAGGTAGGTGTCAGCAAGACCCTGAGCATCGGCGACAATGCCGTCGTCCTTGCCCAAAGCGGGGTGCCCGCTTCTCTTGAAACGGGAAAAACCTATTTTGGCTCTCCGGCCGAAGATGCAGCGCTTAAGAAAAGAGAGCTGGTTTGGATCAAACGCATTCCCGAGTTGTGGAAGAAGGTGATGGCTGGCCGACCGGAGGAAGGCCGTCCGAAGGACAATCATTAGCCCCGGTAGCGCCGAAGGCGCGGTCGAATCCTTATGCGGGCAGCACGATGATGATTTATCATTCAGGCACATAATCATACGGCAGCACCTCCGCCAGCTTCTTCCAGGCCCAGTATCCGATATTGGTGACATCCCCCTGGTCATAGAAATAGCCGTTCTCTTCGATGACGAACCCGCCTGCGATCTCGATAGCGGAGATCTCGAACCGGGTAGACAATGGGAACTTATTCTGGATCAGGTATCTTCGATCGGGTACCTGCGAGGTATAGCTGACCCTTAACCGGCCGTTGATATCGATCTGCACATCCCCGCTGTCCCTCGAATAGTATTGAGGGTCATAAGGGTTCTGGATCCGTTGCATCTTATTGCCGTTGCCGCTATCTGCAAGTTCCAGCACGAATCCTTCATAGTCAAGAGTGCTATCGTACCAGCTGCGGATAAAATGGAGACGGCTGCCCGAATAAGCATATAGCCGGTTTTGTTTCCACGTCGCCTGCTGCGCGGGGGTACCGGACAGGGTATCGAACAGCGGATATCCCGTATAGCTGCTGATATTGCCGTTATAATCGTAGACGAAGGAATCCAGCTGATAAATTATTTTATATCCCAGCGCGTTATTGGTGACGATCAATGGGTTCGTCGCTTTGACGCGAAGCTTGTTCCTCTTTTTGTAAAAGTAGAATTTCAGGGCCTCCTTGTTATCCAGCGAGCATTGAGCGGCATTGGGCGTGGTGCCGATAAAATTATCCAGGAAGAATTGCCCGTATTTTTCCCATCCGTCGGCTACCTCGGCGCTTCCGGTGACCACTGCCTGCTCCAGGCTCTTATCCTGTTCCTTCAGTCTTATCTGCAGTGTATCGGTAGGGCGATGGTCCCTGCCGATGCGCAGGACCTGGGTTTCATATCCCGTATAGGAAACGATAAGATCGTAACCGCCGTTGGGCAGTCGCAAATGA
>DASYSV010000151.1:0-3099 GCA_036010185.1 Puia sp. | reverse complement strand
CTATATAAAACAGGACAGTCTCAACAAACGCTACTACGACAAATTCAAGAAATCCAGCTCCTGGCCCGGCGGTTTCAGCAAGGAAGGCCCCCAGTTCGAGTTCCGGGTCACCGACGTAAAGGATTATGAGAAGATGCTGCGGGATTATTTCGCGGCTCATCCCAATCAGGAGATTCCCATCGTCTCGAAACCGGAAGGAGAATGGTTCGGTCCGCTGCTGAATTTCCTGCTGCCGTTGCTGATCATCGTGCTCATCTGGGTCATGCTCATGCGAAAAATGGGCGGCCAGGCAGGAGCCGGTGGACCGGGAGGCATCTTCAATATCGGTAAGTCCAAGGCCACGCTCTTCGACAAAGGCACCAAGGTGAACATTACCTTCAGCGATGTTGCCGGTTTGGACGAGGCGAAGGTGGAGGTCATGGAGATCGTAGATTTCCTGAAGAACCCCAAAAAATATACTGCCCTCGGAGGTAAGGTACCCAAGGGGGCCCTTTTGGTAGGTCCTCCCGGAACCGGTAAGACCCTGCTGGCAAAAGCGATGGCAGGCGAAGCACAGGTGCCGTTCTTTTCCATGAGCGGAAGTGACTTCGTGGAATTGTTCGTCGGCGTCGGCGCCAGCCGCGTTCGCGATCTGTTCAAACAGGCCCGCGAGAAATCTCCCTGTGTCATCTTCATAGACGAGATAGACGCCATCGGTCGCGCCCGGGGAAAGAATGCGATCATGAGCAATGATGAAAGGGAAAGCACACTCAACCAGTTACTCGTAGAAATGGATGGCTTTGGAGGCGACAGCGGCATTATCGTACTGGCCGCGACCAACAGACCCGACGTATTGGACACTGCGTTACTACGTCCCGGCAGGTTCGACCGTCAGATTTCCATCGACAAACCCGATCTGAAGGGCAGAGAGGCGATATTCAAGGTACACCTCAAGCCCATCAAGATCTCCAGCAAGCTGGATATACATAAACTGGCCGAACAGACGCCCGGTTTCGCCGGAGCGGATATCGCCAACGTCTGCAACGAGGCTGCGCTCATCGCTGCCCGTAAGGGTAAAGAGACGGTTGAAATGGAAGACTTCCAGGATGCCGTGGACAGGGTCATCGGCGGTCTGGAGAAGAAGAACAAGATCATCTCCCCCGATGAGAAGCGGATCATCGCTTATCATGAGTCGGGACACGCCATCTGCGGCTGGTTCCTCGAACATGCCTATCCATTATTGAAGGTGACCATCGTGCCGCGCGGCGTCGCTGCACTCGGGTATGCCCAGTATACTCCTAAGGAACAATATCTCTACAATACCGATCAGTTGTTCGACCAGATCTGTATGACCCTCGGCGGTCGTGCCAGTGAAGAGCTCAATTTCGGGAAGATATCGACGGGCGCACAGAACGATCTGCAGCAGATCACGAAGATCGCCTACTCGATGGTGACCGTCTACGGCATGAACGAAAAGGTCGGGAATATCAGCTTTTACGACCCACAGCAGGAAAACACCTTTACCAAGCCCTATTCGGAGGAGACCTCCAAGCTCATCGACGAGGAGGTGCGCAAGCTGATCGATAAAGCATATGAAGCGACCAAACGACTCCTGACGGCGAAAAGCCGGGAAGTGAGGATGCTGGCGGAAGCGCTGCTGGAGAAAGAGGTCCTGTTCCAGAGTGATGTGGAAGCCCTCATCGGCAAACGTCCTTACGAGGAGAAAAGAGCCCTCGACGTTTCCGAGCACGAGAATGGCGTTCCCCCGGCGGTGGTGGTTCCCCCGACGACCGAACAGGTATAATAATTGCCGCGGCGGCATAGCCCCGAATTAAAATCGCGATAATGACACGAGCACAGCGACTGCATCGGACCATTGAAAAAAACATAAACTCCCGATGAAGGTATCCTCCGCAAAGGAAAATATTCTCAAAAAGATAAGACAGGCGTTGAGTGAATCAACGCCTATTCCTTTTCCGCAAAGCGAAGGCAATGCCTCCGTTTTCCAGCCTTCCAGACAGGACCTCGAGATCGAATTCGCCGAACAGTTCGCGAAGCTGCAGGGAAAATTCGTCTTCTGCGTCGATCATAACGAGCTCGTCTCGCAGCTGAATGCCCTCATCGCGACCAATGGCTGGAAAAAGATCCATTGCCGCGAACAACGGCTGCAGGATGTCCTGAATACCCATTCCTTCGGCAGCTTTTTTTCCTCCGAACTGGCGGAATGCGATGCCGCTATTACGGGCTGCGAAGCATTGGTAGCGCGGACGGGTAGTATTATTCTCAGCTCGGCGGGCGCCAGCGGCCGGACGGTCAGTGTTTATGCGCCCGTCCATCTCTGCATAGCCTACACCGACCAATTGGTTTATGATATCCGTGACGGTCTGCTCGGATTGAAAGAAAAATACCATCACCAGCTGCCGTCGATGATGAGCTTTGCAACCGGGCCCAGCCGGACGGCCGATATCGAGAAGACCCTGGTCGTCGGCGTCCATGGCCCAAAACAGGTATACCTTTTCCTGGTAGACAGGCAATGACAAAAAAGATATATTTCCTTTCCGATTTTCATCTGGGCGCTCCCGATCACGCCGCCAGCCTGGTGCGTGAACGGCGTATCGTCGACTTCCTCCAGCGGATACGCGCGGATGCGTCGGAGATCTTTATCGTCGGCGATCTTTTCGATTTTTGGTATGAATACCGGACGGTGGTCCCCAAGGGGTATGTCCGTATTCTTGGCAAGATGGCCGAGATTGCCGATTCGGGCATTCCGATCCATTTCTTCACTGGTAACCATGACATGTGGATGAGCGGGTATTTCGAGGAAGAGCTGGGTATTCCGGTGCATCATGAACCGAAGATTTTTGATTTCAACGGGCGACGCCTGCTGGTCGGACACGGGGACGGACTCGGTCCCGGCGACCATGGATACAAGTTCCTCAAAAAGATATTCCGCAACAGGCTTTGTCGCGGTCTTTTCGGGATACTTCCGCCGTTTGTCGGGGTTGGGATCGCCGGCTGGCTGAGCCGCCGTAGCCGGGCCGTTACGGGCTCTGACGATGCCCGGTTCCTGGGTCCGGACAAGGAATGGCTGATCGCCTATTGCCGGGAGATCCTGCAGAC
>DASYSV010000141.1:0-4873 GCA_036010185.1 Puia sp. | reverse complement strand
ATATATCGCAAATTATTTAATAATTATTTTACCTCATCCGGATGAGGGCTTCCGCGATGACAGGTGATACAGCTAATGACGGCTACACCCTGATCGTTCTTAAAGAATTTCTTATTGATCTTGCCGACCATCTGGTACATGTGACGAGCCGCTGTTTTCTCCGGCTTGGCATCGCTGGCGAAATCCAAACGGCGTGAGGTGCTGTCACCGCCGGCAGGCGCATGACAGAAATTACAATGCACACCCAGTGCATGCGCCCAGCCATGCATGACATGGTCGAGACTATCCTTGCTGATGTCCTTAGGCAACACTTTCAGGTTTCTTTTGGGCTTGTCGTCCTGGGGACGCATGGCGGCCATGCCGACGAACAGGACAGCGAGAAGGGCGACGAGCACGGCAATCTTTCTTTTATGAAGCATAGAGAAATTTTTGGTTCTCTAAATTAGGGAATGCTGCCGATAAAATGACAATATTCTGACAAATTCATTTTCGGAGACGCCCCAAAAAATAACTTAGTGGCTTCTGTTAGAAGACGGGTCGATGTTCCTTGCTATCTTTGCGGGCTTATGCAACAGACGGAAAAGGAGTACCTGAAGAGAAGCCAGATCGTGACCATGGCCATTTGTACGGGATTGATCGTAGCCAATATCTACTATTGTCAGCCATTGCTCGTCCTTATCAGCCAGACCTTCCGCATTCCGGAAAGTGAGGCGGGGCTCATCGCCTTTTTTACGCAGGTAGGATATGCCGTCGGGTTACTGTTCTTCGTTCCACTGGGCGATAAGGTCGAACGCCGGCGCCAGATCGTCTGGATGGCGGGTTTCGCCGTGGCCTCGCTCGTGTTTGCCGCGCTGTCACCCAATCTGCTTTGTCTCGAGATCGCCAGCGTATTCATCGGCGCCTCGTCCGTCATTCCACAGCTGATCCTGCCCATGGCCGCACATCTCGCGGCTCCTTCGCGGACGGGAAAAGTGATCGGCGCCGTCATGAGCGGACTGCTCATCGGGATCCTCCTGTCACGAACGCTGAGCGGATTCATCGGCGACTGGCTTGGCTGGCGCGGGATGTTCGCGGTAGCGGCCGGCATCAGTTTCCTGCTTCTGCTCATCATCCGATTCAGTTTTCCGGTCAGCCGTCCCGGCTTTTCCGGATCATACGGCTCGCTGATGCGGACCCTGCTCACGCTGGTGAAACAACAGCCGGTATTGCGCGAGGCAGCCGCTATCAATGCCCTGGCCTTCGCCACCTTCGGCCTGTTCTGGACGACCATGGTCCTGCATCTCCATGCCGCGCCGTTCCATTTCAGCACCCATGTCATCGGGCTCTTCGGACTGGCTGCGGCGGCAGGCGCTCTCGCTGCGCCGCTGGTAGGCGGATCGGCGGATAAACGCAATCCCCGTATCCCGATCGGTTATGGCCTCGTCCTCCTTGGGCTGTCCTTCGTGCTGATGTATGCCCGGGCCGGTTCGGTCGTTGGTATGATAGCCGGGATCGTCCTCCTGGACCTCGCTATGCAGGGCATCCATGTCTCCAACCAGAGCCGGGTATATGCCCTCCTTCCGGCGGCCCGTAACCGGTTGAATACTGTATACATGACCGTTAGCTTCACCGGGACCTCTCTGGGCTCCGCCGCCGGACTTTATGCGTGGAAACTCGCCGGTTGGAACGGCGTTTGCCTGACCGGCGTTCTGCTGACTGCTGCGGCCGCGACCATATACGTATTAACCTATAAAAGGGAACGGCCTTCTGCGGGGAATCCCTTAGTTTCGGGTTAACAAATTACTAATTGAGATTTTCATGCGGGATTTGCTTGGAGATAATCGAATTTGTTGTACATTTGCATTAGTCAAATTTGAGCTGATAACAGCATTAGTAATTGAATGAATATTTCCGCTAAGTCAAATCTCCCGGTAATTATTAGTCGTATTTACTCCCTGCTTTTTTACTCAGATTGTTTTTAATTATTTTTTTTAACCAGTCATTTGTATGAACATTTACGTTTCGAACTTAAGTTTCAACGTCACCGACGAAGACTTACAGGATTATTTTGCGGAGTACGGAGAAGTTTCTTCCGCCAAGGTCATTACCGACAAATTTACCGGCAAATCCCGCGGTTTTGCGTTTGTCGAAATGCCCGATGATGCAGCAGCTCAAAAAGCCATCCAGGAATTGGACGGTGCTTCGGTCGATGGAAGGACCATCGGTGTATCCGTAGCCAAACCCAGGGAAGACCGGGGCAATGGCGGCGGCGGTAACAGAGGCGGCGGCGGCGGTTTCCAGCGCAGGAACAACAACTTCAGCAACAGCAGATACTAAGCTATTCGTTGTCGATAGGAAAGGGCTCCCATATGGGAGCCCTTTTATTTTGTAATGCGTGTATTTTATTCGGCCTGATGATCCGGCTGTAAGATTGAGCGTCAGGCGGCCGTGAGGTCTTTATGCAGTGTAAGCGCAACCGTCGTCTCCATATCCATCGAGTCGATGCTGATCGACCCGCCCAGTTTCTCGGCGGCGTCCTGCATCTGCCGGAAACAATTGGCGCAGCTGCGATAAAAATACACTCCGGCATTCCGGACACGGATCATCGTTCTCTCCCCCAGACATACGGATTCGATATGAATACATTCATTCTGAGTGCTGTCCACAGCCCGGTCCAGAAGATTCCACAATACGAAGGCAAGGAGATTCTCGTCCGAACCTACTTGAAGATCACGATCTATTTGATTGATTATAATAGACTTACGACTTACTGCCCGAGGGAGGAGTCCGGCAGTCAGCTCATCCACGAACTGGTGCAGGGGTATAGTGGTAAACAAATCAGTAGCCATTTGATACAGGATTTTAGAGAGGGTTGCTTTTAACCGTGTAAATGTAACGCAATGAGACATACTTTAGTCAGCGCTCTAAGGTTTTATTTTCGGAAAATAAATAATCTATTTAGCAAATGGACCTTAGGCCCATCTAAAAAATGAACCCGTATCTAAAAAAGTGAAGCCCGTAGCGTTGGCTACAGGCTTCGATATATGCAGACAGAACCTTGGAACTAGCGCCAATGTCCGCGGTTCCAGTGATACCCTCTTCCGGAATGTTCCCAATGACCGGGAGCCCAGGTACGGCCCTCTCTCGGTCTCGACCAATATCCATTATGCCAGTGATAGGTGCCGCTGGCCCAGACCCAGTCTCCATCGATCCAGACATATCCTTCACCCGGAGTCACGGGTCGTGAATAGACCACGTCTGCAGGTTCATCGGTGACATATCCATCCACGGCGCAGCCGGTCATCGCCATACTGCATCCTATAATTATTGCCATGATCAATGATGTCTTTTTCATAATCAAGATTTTTAAATGAGTATTAAGGGACTCTACAGGATAAAAGGCCAATTAGTATGCCATACCGTCCCGGAGGGTCAAGAGCCGGTATTTGTGGTGTCAATTCCCCAAAAACGACGATTATTTCATTAAATTTGTAGGCATGGGCTCAACAACTACTACATCACCGACCCTGACATCGAAAGATTTTGCCACCGATCAGGAAGTGCGCTGGTGTCCCGGATGCGGGGACTATTCCATCCTGGCGCAGGTACAGAAGGTCATGCCGACCCTGGGGATACCCCGGGAGAATATCGTCATCATTTCTGGCATCGGCTGCAGCAGCCGCTTTCCCTATTACATGAACACGTATGGCATGCACTCGATACATGGTCGCGCCGCGGCCATCGCCTCAGGCCTGAAAGCCACGCGCCCCGAACTCAGCGTATGGGTGGTCACCGGTGACGGAGACAGCCTCAGCATCGGCGGCAACCATACCATTCACCTGCTTCGCCGCAACTTCGATATCAATATTCTCCTTTTCAACAACCAGATATACGGGCTCACCAAGGGACAATATTCGCCCACTTCCGAGGAAAAGAAAATAACCAAATCGACGCCATTCGGAAGCATCGACCATCCCTTTAACCCGCTGGCCCTCGCCAGGGGCGCCGACGCCAGCTTCGTAGCACGGAGCATGGACCGCGATCCGAAACATCTCCAGCAGATGTTGCTCCGCAGCCATGCACATAAGGGCGCCAGCTTCCTCGAGATCTATCAGAACTGCAACATCTTCAACGATGGGGCGTTCGAGATCTTCACCGAAAAAGGTAGCAAGCCGCTGGAGACCCTGTTCCTCGAACAGGGTAAACCGCTGGTATTTGGGGCCAACCGGGACAGAGGTATCCGTCTCGACGGATTCCATCCTGTCGTAGTGCAGCTGGGCGGCGAGTTCAGCGAGAGCGATTGCTGGATACACGACGAACACGATTTCTTCAAAGCACAGATCCTGGTACGCATGTTCGACGATCCGCGGATCGAAGGTCATCTGCCACGCCCCTTCGGCGTCTTTTATGAGACGGAACGTCCCTGTTATGAGGAGTTGCTCAATCTCCAGATCGAAGAGGTGGTAAAAAGCAAGGGGAAAGGTGATCTGGATAAGCTGCTCCGGGGTAGCGAGACCTGGACGATTTCCTGATTTCAATCCTGGCGTACATAAAATAAAAAGAGGTCGGCCCGACAGGATTGAGCCGCCTCTTTTTTGGTTTTTTCACAGTGAAGTTTTTTTCTTTTCCAATGCTACGCATCGATTCTATTCGGAATCTATGCGCCCGTTTCAGATCAAATAAAAGAGCCAGCGATAGAAATCGCCGGCCTGTGCTTACCTCTGAAACCACAAAAAGAAAAAGTTGGCATATATGTGAATTTGCACTAGTCCTGGTTACGACAATAAGATCCGGGTAACTGATCATGGGGGTAGACAGACAGACTGTGCTTACCGGAAACGATCGCTTCAGATAGGGTAACGAAAAAAAACTTGTCAGGACAGGGGACTGGTCG
>DASYSV010000127.1:0-4082 GCA_036010185.1 Puia sp. | reverse complement strand
CTATATGCCGATGGTGCCTGAGCTGGCCATCGCCGTCCTTGCCTGCGCGCGCATCGGCGTTATACACTCTGTTGTCTTTGGAGGGTTCTCCGCACAAAGCATTGCCGACAGGATACAGGACGCGACCTGTTCGCTGGTCATCACTTCCGACGGAGCCTTCCGGGGTAATAAAGAGATCCCTTTGAAATCCGTGATCGACGATGCGTTGGTGCGGTGCCCCTCCGTCAACAGGGTAATCGTTCTCACGCGAACCCGTACTCCTATCAGCATGATCAAGGGTCGCGACGTGTGGTGGGAAGATGAGATCCGCAAGGTCGAGACGCAGGGCAACCCTGTCTGTCCGGCAGAGGAGATGGATGCGGAGGACCCGCTTTTTATTTTATATACTTCGGGGTCTACTGGGAAGCCCAAAGGCGTCGTACATACCTGCGGCGGCTATATGGTCTTTACTAACTATAGTTTTGTCAATGTATTCCAGTACAATCCCGGTGACGTGTATTTCTGCACGGCGGATATCGGCTGGATAACGGGACATAGTTATATCGTTTATGGACCGCTGAGCGCTGGTGCCACCACGCTTCTGTTCGAGGGCATTCCGACCTATCCGGATGCCGGCCGTTTCTGGGATATCGTAGACAAATTCAAGGTCAATGTCCTTTATACCGCTCCCACCGCGATCCGCAGCCTGATGGGTTTCGGTCTCGACCCGGTAAAGAACAAGGACCTGAGCTCGCTCAAAGTGCTGGGGACTGTAGGCGAGCCGATCAATGAAGAAGCCTGGCATTGGTATGACGAGCATATCGGAAAAGGCCGCTGTCCCATCGTGGATACCTGGTGGCAAACGGAGACAGGCGGTATTTTGATCTCGAATATGGCGGGTATTACCCCGGGGAAGCCGTCCTTTGCGACCCTGCCCCTGCCGGGTATACAACCTATGCTGGTCGATGACAAAGGCGACGAAGTGCAGGGGAACAATGTCACCGGTAATCTATGTATCAAATTTCCCTGGCCTTCTATCATCCGGACGACTTATGGCGACCATGAGCGTTGCCGTAAGACATATTTCGCCACCTATCCCAATCTCTATTTTACGGGCGATGGCGCACTTCGTGATGAGCAAGGTAATTATCGGATCACCGGGCGCGTCGACGACGTTCTCAATGTCAGCGGACACCGTATCGGCACTGCGGAAGTCGAGAATGCTATCAATATGCATACAGGTGTCGTCGAAAGCGCCGTGGTCGGCTATTCTCACGATATCAAGGGACAGGGGATCTATGCCTATGTTATCTTCAATGGTACCAAATCGGACGATGAGTCCATAAAGGCGGGGATCGTACAAACGGTCGCCAGGATCATCGGGCCGATCGCCAAGCCCGACAAGATCCAGCTCGTCAGTGGTCTGCCGAAGACGCGCAGCGGAAAGATCATGCGACGCATTCTGCGGAAGATTGCGGAAGGGGAGTTACAGAATTTGGGAGATACGACCACCTTGCTCGATCCGGCTGTGGTGGAAGAAATAAAGAAGGGGAGGCTCTAGCGAGCCGCCCCGGCTAATGTTGTATGATCACTTTCGTCCCCACCGGCGTCATACGGTACACCTCATCCATATCTTCATTCTTTAGCGAGACGCATCCATTGGTCCACATCTGGTAGGCATCCACCGCATTATCGTCGTGAGGCCAGGTGCCGTGTATAGCGATGCCGTTACCGATCTTTGCCGTCCGGGGGATAAGACCCTCCGCCTTGCGTTCGTTGAATTTGGCGACGTCCTCCGCCGTGGGATAATCGAGGTCCATGATCTTGTTCCATTTCTCATGCGGTCGTTTGCTGACGATGTGAAAGATGCCTTCGGGCGTCTTGCGGTCTCCCATTATCATCTTGTCATCCAGGGATTTGCTTCCGAATACGGCTGGGTATGTGGCATACCAGCCATCCTTGTCGTACAGCTGCAGCTCATAATTGGACTTGACGACGACGATATAGACCTCTCCTTCGGGAGTACGATGAAAAAGACGGTGACGGGCTGAATTCGTGGGTGCATCACGGAAAGATATCAGGCTGACTACCAACAGACTGCACAAGATCGGGAATCGGGACGTCATGATGATATGGTTTTAACCCTTTCCAACGTGACGCGAGCCCCGATTATTTTGATGTGAAAAAACTTTAACAGCTGCAGCGGCGGCGGGGCGGCGGCTTACCAATTCCCGATCCGGATCCCCACACTGTACGGCACCTGGTTCAGGCCATTGGTAAATATGCTTTTCGTGGCATAGCTGCCATATAGCACGAACCATCCAAGATTCAGCTCTCCGATGTAGGAAATCTTCCAGGAATCGAGATCGAAATTATTGTATGTCTTTTGTTTGCCGGATGCAGCGCTGACGAATTTCTGCCGCGAAGAATACCTGTACCCAAAACTGGCGCCCGCGCTCAATCCAAACGGGTGACGACGATGCGGGGTGAAATTGAAATTGAGCATCACGGGAATAGTGACGAAATCCTCCGCGAGTTTGTTCTTATGGTAATGGATGGTATCCATGATCACTTTAGTGGGGTTGATGAGATATCGGATATCATCCTGGTAACGGTAGTTGTTCAGTTCGACGCCCACCCCATATTTCAGATTGACGACATGTTTGACCAGGTTGATCTTTTGCATAAAGACCCAGATATTCACGTCCACGGATTTGCCATTATTGAGTGTGAACCACCCTTTGTTAGACCCCGGCGCGAATGCCTGGGTCGCGGCGGAAGCGTAATTGGTCATATCGTTGTAATTGGTGTACCCCAGATCGACGATACACCAGGTGGTCGTGATATTGGAAGGATGATAATTGTGATAACTATGGTGATGGTGTCCATAATCATCATGCCAGCTGGAATCGTTTTTTCCGTCGCGGACGATCAGGAGGTTGCCGACGTGAATGGTATCGGATCCCGGAGCCGTGTTATTTCCCGTGCCTGTCGTATCGGTCTGTGCCCGGCCGGAAAGGGCAATACATAATCCGGCCGTTAGTAAGAATACCCGGTTCATACATTTGTTTTTTTAATGAGAATTATTTCAATGCGACCTGGAAAGCGCTGATCAGGACCTGTCGCTGACCGTCGTCGTCGCGTTCCGCCGTCGTTCCGAAAGCGCGGCCCACTTTTCTGAAGAGCCCGCGTAATTTATTCTTTGGCGGCGTCGCCGATACTTCGGCGATACTATTGTCGTGTTCCTGTTCCTGCTGCATTAAGGCCTGGGTGGCGAAAGAAGACTGCTCCTTCGGGATATTCACCTCCGCACTTGCAATTTTGTTCTGCTCCACCGTTATCGTCTGTTGCTTCAGCGGTTGGGGATCGGCGATGGCGACCTCGTTCTTAACCGTAGGAGCCACAACGACTGGTCTTTCTTTGGTATCTTCCTGCTTCCGCACCGCATACTTCACCACTATGCGCGCCGGCCGGGCTTTCACCGGTGTATCCGCATTCTTCCGATCATCTTTTACTGTAGAGTATAACGCGGGTGGAGCAGCCGAAGTTACAGCCGGAGAAATATTTTTCGGCGCCACGGCCACGGTCCCGGAGGAATGTTGTCGCGGCAAGAGTAATAGCGCTACGCCTGCCAGCACCGCGGCAGCTACACCCGCCCTCAGCCAAAGAAGGACGACCGCCCTCCGGCGCTGATCCCGATACAGGCTTTCCTTGTCGGGGCAGACGATCGAAAGATCGGGGCGACTCACGGTCATCTGTAAATGCCGAAGCTCGCGCGCCGCACCCGGATGGCGCTGCACCCATTCTTCCAGCGAAGTGCGTCCCGGCTCTTCCAGCTCTCCGTCGACATAGGACAGCAATGACGATTCATATTGGAAAAGGATGTTCTTATCCCGGAACCCGGATTCGTGGTCCGGCGCGACACGGCATTGCAGCAATGCCTCCAGTTCCGGACCCAGATCTGGATTGTCGGCGACGAATCGTTCCACCGCGGCGCGGACCGTCACCGGCAACTCGTCGTCGACGTACGATAAAAAGAATTCTTCATAATTTTCTCTGGTGATCATGAGCCTCAAATTAAATTTTCCACCTTTACCAGGTAT
>DASYSV010000086.1:0-2616 GCA_036010185.1 Puia sp. | reverse complement strand
ACCAAAACGACGGCAACGAGAAGGAACAGCATAGTAAACAGCGCATAGCTTCTATGAAACCGTCGTCCGCCGCGGACATATCGGTCCTTCATCCGTTGGAATGCACTGGATTTCCGGCCCTCGTCAATCCGGTGTTTTAGCAGCCAGTTCGAAACGACGGGTACAAACGTCTGCGACAACAGGAAAGAAGCGATCATGGCAAACCCCACCGACAACGACAGCGGCAGGAACATAGCCCTGGGCACGCCATTCATGAACAGCGATGGCACGAATACGGCAAGAATACTCAGCAGGATCAGCAATTTGGGTCCGGCTATCTCCAGACAGGCGTCTGCGATGGCGCGACCTCTGTCCTTACCCAATTCCTGGTGACGGTGGATATTCTCGATGGTGACGGTGGTCTCATCCACCAGTATACCGACCGATAACGCCAGACCACCGAGGGTCATGATGTTGATGGACTGTCCGCAGAGATAAAGGGCCGTGGCCGCGGACAACAAGGCTAGCGGGATGGTCATGATTACGATGAGTGCGCTTCGCATATCTGCCAGAAAAAGCAGTACGACCAGACCGGTCAACAGCGCGCCGAGGCCTCCTTCGAACAATACCGTTTTGAGCGAATTGATCACATAGCCCGATTGATCGAACTCATAGCTGACTTTTATATCGGCAGGGATCGCGGCCTGCATGTCCGGCAGCGCGGCTTTTACCCGTTGTACGACATCCCAGGTCGAAGCGTCCGCACGTTTGGTCACAGGTATATAAACCGAACGCTTTCCGTTGATAAGCGCATAGCAGCTTGTAATATCCGACCCGAGACTTACGGTTGCGATGTCTCTGATATAAACCGTAGGGCCGCTACCCAGCTGCAGAGGTACTTTTTGCAAATCCTGAACATCTTCTATGACGCTGTTTTGGGGTGTGAGATAGGTAGTGTCCCCGATGCTGACGTTACCGGCGGGAGTAATGCCGTTAAATTTGACCAGTGCCTGTACGACCTGATCGGGAGAAAGATTGTAGGCGCGTATCTTTTCCGGGTCGAGGGTCACCACCACGGTCTTCTGATTTCCGCCGAAGGGTGGGGGCGCAGAGACGCCGGGAAGCGTAGAGAACATGGGGCGGACCCGGAAAAGAGCGAGGTCATTGATCTCGGTGAGCGAGCGCGTCTCGGAGCTGAACACCAATTGACCGACGGGTACGCTTCCGGCGTCAAAACGCATGATGAAGGGGGGGACCGTTCCCGGAGGCATGAAGGCCCTGGAGCGGTTGACATAACCTACGACTTCCGCCATAGCCTGCGCCATATCCGTTCCTTCATTGAACTCGATCTTGATGAGCGAAGCACCCTGGATACTCTTCGAATCGACATATTTCACCCCGGTTATATAAAGAAAATGGTATTCGTAGTAGGAGGTGACGAACCCTTCCATCTGGTCCGGTGACAGGCCGCCGTAAGGCTGCGCGACATAGACGGTCGGAAGACCAAGCCGGGGAAAAATATCTACTTTGGTATTGCGGATGGCCAACCAGGAAAAGAACAGGATGGAGATCACCGTTACCAGGATCGTGATGGGATGTCGCAGCGCCGAAATGATGAGTTTATTCATGGTCCAATACGGTTATTTCAATTCATCTGTAAATAGATTCAGATTGCCTTTTGCTACCCCGATATCCAGTAACGACTTCCATACCTGCAGGTAAGCGTTCGCTTCCATCGTTTCCGCGTTCAGGAGTTGATACTGCCCTTGCGTGAGTTGGGTGAAATCGACCAGGCCGCTCTTGTAGCTAAGCTCCAGCCCGTGGTAGGAAAGCCGGGCTGCCCGCGACTGGATGGGCGCTTCCTCCGCTATGCGCAGGTTCTGCCGGTAATTGGACTCCGCCGTTTCGATTTGCCGTTGAAGGTTGATGCCCATTTGGGATAGCTGGTTCTGATCGGACTTCAGCAGGGATCGGTACTGCTTCTTTTGAATATTTACCGTGGAAAATTGCAGGATCGGGAAGCTTAATTGAATACCTGCGGCCAGGTTGCTGCGTGTAAGGGCCCAGCCCTGCGCATTATCGATGACCCCATTCGGTTCGATGCCCGAGCCTCGCGCATAGACATTCCCCCACAGATTGAGGGTCGGGCGCCAGCCACGCTGTATTTGCATCAGGTTGGCTGCACCAAGAGATACCTGTGCCTCGTAATAACGATAAGCGGGATTTTGAACATAACCCCCGCTGGTATCAGGAGCCGCAGGAAGCCGGGCCGCCATCAGCGTATCGCTAAATACATAGGCATCCGGTGTGCCGGGAAGACCGGTCAGCCGGCACAGCTCGAGTACCTGTGCCTGATAGATGCTTTCCGTGTTGAGCCATTGCATTCTGGCCTGTGCCAGCGTCGATTGGAACTGCACAGTATCCAACCCGGGACGAAGCCCTTGTTGGGCCAGTACCAGGGATTGCTGCAGACTAACCTGCGATCGATCGATATTCTCCTGTTCAGCTTTCAGAAGCTTCTGAAGATAGATGATGCCCAGGTAAGTAAGGACACCCGCATAACGTTGTTGAAAAAGGGCATTATCATAGGCGCTGCCGGCGAGTTTGAATTGCGCTGTAGCCTTTTCGATGGCGGCG
>DASYSV010000085.1:0-1821 GCA_036010185.1 Puia sp. | reverse complement strand
CCCAAAACGATTCTTGAAAAGAATGCTGAAAGAAAACACGCTCTCGAACCCGATCGCCTGGCATATCTCATTGATCGTCATTTCGGTAGACTCCAACAATTGCCTTGCCTTTTTCAGCTTGCGCTCTATCAGGTATTGATGCGGAGTAATAAGGTACACCTGCTTGAACATTCTCAGAAAATGCTGGCTGTTCATGGCCGCCTCGGCGGCAATATCTTCAAGACTGATATTTATACCGTAGTTTTCCTCCATCCAATCCCTGGCATGCGACACCCGCCGGAAGATCTCCAGCCGGGTCGACACCTTGGCAGCCTGAATATTTTGCGAAAGTTTGTACCCATCCCTGTTAGCCCTCAGGAGGTCTTCGAACAGATGCCTGATCAGGAGGTCCGCGCTCAGCGAGGAAAAGGCGGAGCAGCTACTCCCCAATTCGATCAGCGATGCAACGGTCTCATGCAAACGCGGGCCGAGATGCGTCCTTTCCAGGTAAGAAAAGTCATAAGGCAGATTGTCGAAGGGTTCATCCAGCAACACCTCATTCCCATAGTTGAGACTATGCTGCACCAGATCGGGGAGAGCGGTACGAAAGAACAACAGTGCAGGCGCGGAATCCTTTGCGGCAACTTTGACGGCCAGCCTGCTGCCCCTGTTGATAAAGAATGATCTCGTCCCGTCGATGGGTTGCTTAGCCCCGTTCACAAAATAATCGCATCTCCCCTCCATGGCTGCCAGAAGCCCGATCCCCGCCGGGTATTCGGCACATTCATAGCGCTGCCGCAGCTGCTCCGCGAAAAGGAAATGGTCTGAATAAACGGGCGGCGTGATCTCGTTGTCAGGATTGAATGACCTCGGAAGTGATTGGACCACCATGGTATATTATCTTCAAATCTACTCCAATATACGCCCGGATTTGCTTATCTTGAAATTCGAACCCTGAATCCAACAGCCATGCAAGACGACGTACTGATGCTACCACCAACTTTCAAGCTCTACAAAGACCGGGCGATTGCCATCGGAACTTTTGTAGGAGGCCCATTGGTCGCAGGTTATCTGGCCGCTGAAAACTTTAAACAGCTCGGCCAAAAGTCCGGCGCAAAGGCAGCCTGGGTGATTTCGGTCCTCGTGACCATCATAATTTTCGGTGGGATATTCCTCATCCCCGACATCGATAAAGTGCCCCGATACATCATCCCCTTATCCTATACGGCCCTGGCGCAAGTCCTGGTGGGAAAATATCAGGGTGCCGCCATCAAAAAACATATCGATGACGGCGGCCAGACCTATTCCGCCTGGCGGGCGGTTTGGATCGGGCTCATCGGTCTTGCTATCCTCGTCGCTATCATTCTTTGTATTCTTTATTTCGCAGCCCCCGACCTAACCTGAGCTGACTTACCGGCTCCTTCGTCTCATCAATTCCCTCCTCCATTCCTTCACCGGCTCCTTCGTCTCATCAATTCCCTCCACGTGGTGAGAATAATATGCTCGTCCTTCAACGCCCTCCTGAACGCCGGGTCCAGCATCGCAAGCATATCTCCACGCCGCACCGGCCCACTATCGCTGATATGCGTAAAATGTTCGCCCGCATCGGAGCAGTGCATGATCATCATCGTGACTCCCGGCTGCAAACGCCTTAACGCATCGATATATTCTGCTACCCGATAGCGTTGTAATTTTCGGTCATTATGCGCGACGCTGTCCGGCACCTTCCAGTCATAGCTGAAATTGTGCAGATCGTCCAACACAGGTAGTCCCGCGTTCCAGATCATTTTACCGAGCGTCTGCAACTGGGCTACCAGCGCGTCGGACGCCTTCATTTGTTCC